>NZ_JBFTRY010000262.1:4124-7915 GCF_056399745.1 Dyella sp. 01N36 | reverse complement strand
CCTGGTGGGTTGCGGTCGCGCACAGGGTGCGCTCCCACAAGGGGTGGCGGCGGGTTGACGGGCCGCACCCCTTGCCCGGCGTGATGCRTTTGACGTCGATGGTGATGAAGGCGGTGGCGTACCGCGTCTGAACACCGGYTCTTTGTGGGAGCGCACCCTGTGCGCGACWGCCSCAAGAGCCGGGCATGCGGGGGTRGTCGCGRCGACTTTGAAATGAGGCACCTGGTGGGTTGCTGTCGCGCACAGGGTGCGCTCCCACAAGGGGTGGCGGCGGGTTGACGGGCCGCCTCCATACCCGGCGAATGCATTTGACGGCGATGGTGATGAGGGCGGTTGCGTTTTGGGTTTAAAAGCTCGGATAGCTACACCGCCGCGAGCACCCGCCCCTCACCCCGACCCTCTCCCCGAAGGGGAGAGGGAGAAGTGAAATGCTCCCCGAAACCCAGCAAACCAAAGGCAATGCGAAGCGAGCCTCGGCTTTAAGTCCTCAGCGATTCGGGCGCGTTGCGCAGCGCTTTGAAGTACCCCCTGTGTACCCTCGGAGGTTGTCCCACCACGACGCGCCTCGAGCGTTCGGGCTTATCCCAACACGATGCTGCGGGCGTTATCAGGCCATTTTCTTTGGGTTACTTTTCTTTTGGGCCAGCAAAAGAAAAGTGACTCGAGCGGCGGCAGCCGATCGAAACGCCCGCCGCGTAGGCGGCACGCTGGCCCTAACGCAACAACCAGAAACCGAGGCTCTGGATCCCGGCCTGCGCCGGGATGACAGTCAAAGGCCAAACACCGCTCTAGACCGCGATACGAGCCATAAAAAAAACCCGCCTTCCGGCGGGTTTTTCGTCACATCAGGTTGCGACCATGGAACAACTCCTCGATCTCGCGCCGCAGCAGCGACTCGATGCGCTGGCGCTCCTTGAACGAGAGGTCATCCGCATGCGCCTCGAACAGATACGTATCAAGGTCGAAGTCCTTGATGTGCATCTTCGTGTGGAACATGTTTTCCTGGTACACGTTCACGTCGAACATCTCGTACTTCTGGCGGATGTGCTTGGCCAGGTAGTCCTGCACCGAGTTGATCTTGTGATCGATGAAATGCTTCTTGCCCTTCACGTCGCGCGTGAAGCCGCGCACGCGGTAGTCGGCGATGACGATGTCCGATTCGAAGCTGTCGATCAGGTAGTTCAGGGCCTTCAGCGGCGAGATCACGCCGCAGGTGGCGACATCAATGTCCGCGCGGAAGGTCGCAATGCCGTTGTGCGGGTGCGTTTCCGGGTAGGTGTGAACGGTGATGTGGCTCTTGTCCAGGTGCGCGACCACCGCGTCGGAGATCGTGTCGCGGCCGAGCTTTTCCACCACCGGCTCCTCGGAAATGAGGATGGTGACGGATGCGCCTTGCGGATCGTAGTCCTGGCGTGCAATGTTCAGGATGTTGGCACCGATGATTTCGGCCACATCCGTCAGGATCTGGGTCAGGCGATCGGCGTCGTACTGCTCGTCGATGTATTCGATATAACGCTGGCGCTGCTCTTCGGACACCGCATAGCAGATGTCGTAGATGTTGAAGCTCAGGGCCTTCGTCAGATTGTTGAAGCCTTGCAAACGCAGGCGCGGAAGCGGTTTAACCACAACGACTCTCCATGGCCGGGGATGGGGCCAGCAGTAGAGGCGGGTTAGCTACAAGGGTCCCCGCTGGATAATTCGACGTGAAAGCCCGAAGCTTCCACGACCCTTGTGACGGGAGCGCGACAAAGGGATCGCGTCCGAAAGACCGTGAAGTATGCGGCAAAAAAAAGGAAAACTGAACCTCCGGAAGCTCAGGTTAGTTTGCCATAATGCCCGGAGGGGTAAGGTTTGGACTACCGGGGGACGCTTGCGGCCCCCGTTTTGAATCAACGGGATCTCACGTGGCGCAACTCAAATATCAGCTACAGCAGGCTTTTGAACGGTCACAGGCGCCAGCGAATTTCGCTCCGGATCCGGCGTCGATGGAGCGATTTCTTGCGCTTTGCCATCGCCGACGCTACCCGGGCAAGACCGCCATCATTCGACCGGGCGACCCGGCCAACACGCTTTATTACATCGTGGACGGCTCTTTGGCCGTTTGCACGGAGGACGAGCAAGGCCGCGAACTGATCCTGGCGTACCTGAGCCGGGGTCAGTTCATCGGTGAGATGGGCCTGTTCGTGGAGCAGGCACAGCGCGAGTCCATGGTGCGCACCCGCACCGCTTGCGAGATGGCCGAGATCAGCTATGAGCGCCTGTTCCAGCTGCTGGAAGGCCCGCTCCGCGAGGAATGTCCGAAGATCCTGTTCGCCATCGGTTCCCAGCTGACGCACCGTCTGCTGCGCACCTCGCGCCAGGTCAGCCGCATGGCCTTCATGGACGTGACCAACCGCATCTCCAAGACGCTGCTGGACCTGTGCCAGGAGCCTGATGCGATGACCCACCCGGAAGGCACCCAGATCCGCATATCCCGCCAGGAAGTAAGCCGCATCGTGGGCTGTTCCCGCGAGATGGTGGGTCGCGTGCTCAAGCAGCTCGAGGAACAGCGCATGATCGACGTGGCCGGCAAGACCATCGTGGTGCGCGGCACGCGCTAAGCCTCATCCGGGCTTCGCCCAGACGACGAAACCCGGCCTCGGCCGGGTTTCTTTGTTTCCAGCCTGCCGCAGCCGGACTCAGCCCCGGGGGGCGCCCGCCTTGGCGACCTGGCGATGTTCCGGCTGGTAGATCATGTACACGTCCGCCCGCTCGTAGTGCGAGCCGGCGCGCACCGATGGCTGCAACACGAAACCGGCCTGCTGGTACATGCGCAGCGCCGTCTTGAGGCGGCTGTTGGATTCCAGGAACAGTTCCTGGCCGCCGCGGCGATGGAATTCGGCGATGGCGGCGGCCAGCAGCACACGCCCGGCGCCCATGCCGCGGAAGGTCTCGTCCACGCCCATCTTGGACAGCTCATAGACGCCCGGCGATTCGCACAGCAGCGCGCAGGTGCCGATGACCTCGCCGGCGAGGCGCGCAAAGAAGATCGCCCCACCCGGCGCCAGCACGTGGCGCTCAGGGTCGCCCAGCATCTCGCGGTCGATCTCCTCGATGCGGAAATGGCGCTCCAGCCACTGCGCATTGAGGCGGTAGAAGTGCTCTTTCAGGGCCGGCTCGTAGGACACCACTTCCAGTACCGCGGTGGTGAGCGCCGCATATTCGGCCAGCATGGCGTCGACCACGGGACGATCCTGCACGGCCGCCTCGGTGGCAGCCAGGGCATTTAGCAAAGCCTCCAGTTCCTGCTCGCCCAAGGATTTGACGATGCCACGACGCACCGCGACCCAGATCGGCCCCAGCGCGGATAGGTCGGTACGTCCCTTGGTGGTAAGGCCAAGCAGGCTGCGGCGACCATCCTGGGCATCCTTGTTGCGGCAGACCAGGCCGGCATCGACCAGCTTGTCGGCCAGCTGGCTCACGGCCGAATGGGTTTGCCCGATGGCCTGGGCCACATCGCTGACCGTGGTTTCGCCGTTCTCCCATAGAAAGCGCAGTACCGGAAACCAGCGCGATTCCACGCCTGCCCCGCAGGTGCGGTAGACCTCGTCGACGGCGGTGTAAAAGTGGTCGCTAAGCGACTTGAGCCGGCTGCCGAGCGCCAGCTGGGCGAGCGTAGGGAGATACATCCGACAACCCTCGAACCATGATGAGTAGATATCAACGCGCGTCGCGAAGCCCCTCCCCTTGTGGGAGCGCACCCTGTGCGCGACTGCCCTTGTCGGCAACGTGTCGCAACCTGGTGTCGCGCA
>NZ_JBFTRY010000262.1:0-4080 GCF_056399745.1 Dyella sp. 01N36 | reverse complement strand
GGGTGCGCTCCCACAACGACCGGTGTCGCGCACAGAGTGCGCTCCCACAACGAGCTGTGGGTTAGAACCAGTCGACGCGGGTAATCGTGCGACCCAGTGCCYGCTCCAGCTTCTTGCAGAGCTTGGGCGTGCCGTTGACCAGGACGGCTTCCGCGGCAGGCTTGAGCATGGGGGCATCGACCAGCGAGTCGCTATAGGCCACATGCCACTCGCCAACCCCGAAAGCCGCCAGCTGCGCGGGTTTACGGCGACCCACATTGTGCAGCTTCACGCGCATGCCCAGCGGTCCGGGACGCAGCTGCGAAGCCAGCACGTCCACTTCGCCCAGGCCCAGCTGAGACAGGATGTGGCTGACCAGCACGTGCTCGCAGCCGGTGACCACGATGACGCGGTCGCCCGCGGCCTGATGGCGGCGCAAGGCGTTCAGGCCGTCGCGGCAAAATTGCTTGGGGCGACGCGTCAGGCTTGCACCGAACGCTTCGGCCGCCAGGCGGTAGCGACGCTCGTTGAGACCCATCAGACCCACATGGACTAGCGCGCGCTCGGCCAGACGACGCGAAAACGGCACCACCAGCAGCATCCACGGCAGCGCCAGCAAGGCGCCGAACTTGCGCAGCCACGAGCGCTGGAAGCGCTCGCGCATGAACAGATAAAAGGCGTCGCCGTGAATCAGCACGCCATCGAAATCGAACAACACCGTGCGCGGCGCGGCCACGGCTGCTTCCGCCGCTGCCGACTCCAGACCGGTTTCCCCTGTGCTCATGCGTCGACCTGCCCGAGACTCAGGCCGTGGCGAACAGGCGCTTCAGTTCCGCGCCCGGATCGTTGGCGCGCATGAAGGCTTCACCCACGAGAAAGGCGTTGATGCCCGCCTCGCGCAGCGTGGCGACATCGTCGGGCGTGTGGATGCCCGATTCGCTGACCAGGATGCGGTCGTATTCCATCAGCTGCTGCAATTCCAGCGAGGTATCCAGCGAGGTGTGGAACGTGCGCAGGTTGCGGTTGTTCACGCCGATCAGCGGCACCGGCAGCGCGAGCGCGCGCTCCAGTTCCTCGGCGTCGTGCACTTCGCACAGCACGTCCAGATCGAGCTCGGCCGCCAGCATCGACAGATCCAGCAGCGCGGAGTCGCTCAGCGCCGCCACGATCAGCAGGATGCAGTCCGCGCCGATCACGCGCGCTTCGTACACCTGGTACGGGTCGATCACGAAATCCTTGCGCAGCACCGGCAGCGAGCAGGCGTCGCGCGCCTGTTGCAGGAAATCTTCGCTGCCCTGGAAAAAATCCTTATCGGTGAGCACCGACAGGCAGGCGGCACCGCCCTGCTCGTAGCTGCGCGCGATCGCGGCGGGATCGAAATCCGGACGGATCAGGCCCTTGCTCGGGCTCGCGCGCTTCACTTCAGCGATGACAGCGGCCTGGCCGGCATCCACCTTCGCCTCGATCGCGGCCGCAAAACCGCGGGTTTCCGGCAGATCGGCCACGCGCGAGGACAGTTCTGCCAGCGGCAGCCTGGCGCTGCGTTCGGCCACTTCTTCAGTCTTGCGGGTGAGGATGCGCTGGAGGATGTCGGTCATGGCAAAAGCTTGCGGGGAAAGGGGATGAAAGTAGCGTGAGCGTCAGGACGCTTCCGCCAGACGCCGTGTGACGGCGACGAAGGCGTCCATTTTTGCACGAGCAGCGCCGCTGGCGATGGTTGAGCGTGCGAGTTCGATGCCTGCGGCGATGGAATCCACCACATTGGCAGCGTACAGCGCAGCGCCCGCATTGAGGCACACGATGTCGTGCGGCACGCCACGACGCCCCTCCAGGGCCTCGAGCAGCATGGCACGCGATTCTTCCGCATTCTCAACGCGCAGATTACGACTGGACGCCATGGCGAGGCCGAAATCTTCCGGCTCCACTTCGTATTCGCGCACTTCACCGTCGCGCAGTTCGCCCACCAGGGTGGCCGCGCCCAGCGAGATCTCGTCCATGCCGTCGCGTCCCCACACCACCAGCGCGTGTTTCGCGCCCAGCGCCTGCAGCACGCGCACCTGGATGCCGACCAGATCGGGATGGAACACGCCCATCAAAATATTCGGCGCACCGGCCGGATTGGTCAGCGGTCCGAGGATATTGAACAGCGTGCGTACGCCCATCTCTTTGCGCACCGGCGCCACCACCTTCATCGCAGGATGATGGTTGGGCGCAAACATGAAGCCGATGCCGACTTCCTGCATGCATTGGGCCACTTTTGCGGGCGGCAGATCGATCACTGCGCCCAGCGCTTCGAGCACATCCGCGCTGCCCGACTTGGACGACACGCTGCGACCGCCATGCTTGGCCACGCGCGCACCGGCGGCGGCGGCAACAAACATCGAGGTGGTGGAAATATTGAAGCTCGAGGCACCATCGCCACCGGTGCCGACGATGTCSACGAAGTGCTCGTGCGCGGGCAGTTCCACCTTCGCCGACAGCTCGCGCATCACGCGCGCCGCGCCGGTGATCTCGCCCACGGTTTCTTTCTTCACACGCAGGCCGGTGATGATGGCGGCGGTCATCAGCGGGCTCACTTCGCCGCGCATGATCTGCCCCATCAGCTCGATCATTTCATCGTGGAAGATCTCGCGGTGCTCGATGGTGCGCTGTAGCGCTTCCTGCGGCGTGATGGTGACGCGGCGCCCCACGTTGCCTGCCACGTTCATGCCGCGAGCTTCAACGGCAGGCCGAGGAAGTTGCGCAACAAGTCGTGGCCGTACTGAGTGAGGATGGAYTCGGGATGGAACTGCACGCCTTCAACGTTCAGCGTCTTGTGGCGCAGGCCCATGATCTCGTCGATGCTGCCGTCGGCGTTTTCCGTCCAGGCGGTCACTTCGAGGCAGTCGGGCAACGACTCCTGCTCCACCACCAGCGAGTGATAGCGCGTCGCCTCGAACGGATCGGGCAGCCCGGCGAACACGCCCTGGCCGCGGTGACGCACCGGCGAAGTCTTGCCGTGCATGATCTGCTTGGCGCGGATCACCTTGCCGCCAAACACCTGGCCGATGGCCTGATGACCCAGGCACACGCCGAACACGGGGATCTCACCGGCCAGCTCGCTCAGCACCTGCAGCGACACGCCCGAATCGTCCGGCGTGCCGGGGCCCGGCGAAATCATGATGTGGGAGGGCTTGAGCGCCCGGATGCCAGCCACGTCCAGCGCGTCGTTGCGCACCACCTTCACCGCCTGGCCCAGCTCGCCCAGGTACTGCACGAGGTTGAAGGTGAAGCTGTCGTAGTTGTCGATCATCAGCAGCATACAGGGCCCAACTCTTTGATTTGGTTATACCAAGCAACGCGCCGCTGGCGCTGGACAGCGCCAGGCATCCCTACCGTCAGCGGGTGTCGGCGCGAGCGCCGACCTGCCCGATTGTAGCGGTGGCCGTCGCGGCGATGCAGCATGGAATTGTGGGGAAGCGCTGGATATGAGGCCGGYGGCCGGGCAGACGACACCATGAGTGCCGGAAACCGGCCCGCGGGTTGTTGGGCCGGCGGCGCTCCCGAACGCGCCCGAGTCAGCCCTTCAGGCGCCGGGGATCGAGCATGTCGGCGGTGACGCCGGCATCCTGCAGATGGCCGGGCAACGGACGGCCCAGGGCGAGATTCGCGCAGGCTTCACCCATCGCCGCCGAGGTCTGGATGCCGTAGCCGCCTTGCGCCGCGACCCAGAAGAAATCACCGGAACCCGGCGCGAAACCGCCCACCAGATCACCATCGGCAACGAATGAGCGCAGGCCTGCCCAGGTGCGCGTGGGCCGGCGAATGGTCATCGTGGTCGCCTCTTCGATGCGATGGATGCCGATGGCGATATCGAGCTCCTCCGGCTGCACGTCGTGCGGCATCACCGGATCCGCGTTCGCTGGGCAGCCGAGCAGGAGGCCGGCATCGGGCTTGAAGTAGAAACCTTCGTCGACGTCGGTGACGAACGGCCAGCGCGAGGTGTCCATTCCGGTGGGCGCTTCGAACAGAAATGCCGAGCGTCGACGCGGCTGGATGCCGATGGGTGCAATGCCCGCGAGCGCGGCGATCTGGTCCACCCACGCGCCCGCGGCGTTGATC
>NZ_JBFTRY010000261.1:0-4142 GCF_056399745.1 Dyella sp. 01N36 | reverse complement strand
GTACCGCTCCGTAGGCTTGTCGCGCACAGGGTGCGCTCCCACAAAGGACCGATCAGCGGCTTTGATGCGACAGCCGCGACGTACCCCTTGTAGGAGCGCACTTGTGCGCGACCGCGGCGCTGGGATGTATCGCTCCGTCGGCTGGTCGCGCACAAGTGCGCTCCTACAAGGGCGCCGCGTGGCCCAGCAACGTCGCGCGTTGTTCGGCTCTTGATCCCCGGGGTCCCCGTATGACGCGGCGGGCGGGTGGAGGAAAGCCCGAAGGGTGGCCGCAGGGATGCGGCCGGCCTCCGGCAGGAGGACGGAAGCCCGCGGCAGGCGAGCCAGATCGCGGTATCGCGACAACCGAACACCGAGGCTCTGGATGACCAGCCATCCGGCTGTTGAAGAGCGCTTCCGGCCTGCGCCGGGATGACAAAAAAAGCCGCCCCGATTGGAGCGGCTCTCTCAGAACCTGACCTTGTCCCACCCCTTCACCAACAGAAGAGAAAAAAGGCCAATCACATATTCCGCCGATACTCCCCACCCACGTCATACAACGCATGACTGATCTGCCCCAGCGAGTTGTACTTCACCGCCTCGATCAACTGCTCAAACACATTGCGCCGATCACGCGCCGTCTCCTGCAGCACCTTCAGGCTCTCCGGCGCCAGCTCATTGCGCGCCTTGCCAAAGGCCAGCACGTTGTCGATCTGCTGCCCTTTCTCGCCCTCGGTGGAACGGATGAGCTCGATCTCGGTGGCGATCTCGCCGCCGTGGTCCTTGGGCAGGAAGGTGTTCACGCCGATCAGCGGCAGGCTGCCGTCGTGCTTCTTCTGCTCGTAGTACATCGACTCTTCCTGGATCTTGCCGCGCTGGTACATGGTGTCCATCGCGCCGAGCACGCCACCGCGCTCGCTGATCGCCTCGAACTCCTTGTACACCGCCTCTTCGACGATGTCGGTAAGCGCATCCACGATGTGGCTGCCCTGCCAGGGGTTCTCGTTGAAGTTGAGGCCCAGTTCCTTGTTGATGATCATCTGGATCGCCACCGCGCGACGCACGCTCTCTTCGGTCGGGGTGGTGATGGCTTCGTCGTACGCATTGGTGTGCAGGCTATTGCAGTTGTCGAACAAGGCATACAGCGCCTGCAGCGTGGTGCGGATGTCGTTGAACTGGATTTCCTGCGCGTGAAGCGAACGGCCCGAGGTCTGGATGTGGTACTTCATCATCTGGCTGCGCGCGCTGGCGCCGTAGCGCTCGCGCATCGCGCGGGCCCAGATGCGGCGTGCCACGCGGCCGATCACGGTGTATTCCGGATCCATGCCGTTGGAGAAGAAGAACGACAGATTCGGCGCGAAATCGTCGATGCTCATGCCGCGCGCGAGATAGTACTCGACGATGGTGAAGCCGTTGCTCAGCGTGAAGGCCAACTGGCTGATCGGGTTCGCGCCGGCTTCGGCGATGTGATAGCCGGAGATCGACACCGAATAGAAGTTGCGCACCTTGTGGTCGACAAAATACTGCTGGATGTCGCCCATCATGCGCAGCGCGAACTCGGTGGAGAAGATGCAGGTGTTCTGCGCCTGGTCCTCTTTGAGGATGTCCGCCTGCACCGTGCCGCGCACGTTCTGCAGAGTTTCTTCCTTGATGCGCGCGTAGGTGTCCGCATCCACCAGCTGGTCGCCGGTGATGCCGAGCAGGCCGAGGCCCAGGCCTTCGTTGCCCTTGGGCAGCTCGCCCGAATACTGCGGACGGCCGTTCGGGAACATCGAGGCGATCTTCTTGTCAGCCTCAGCCCAGCGCGCCGGGTCTTCCTTCAGATACTTCTCGACGTTCTGGTCGATCGCGGTGTTCATGAACATCGCGAGGATGATCGGCGCCGGCCCGTTGATGGTCATCGACACGGAGCTGCTCGGCGCACTGAGATCGAAGCCGGAGTACAGCTTCTTCATGTCATCGAGCGTGGCGATATTGACGCCGGAATTGCCGATCTTGCCGTAGATGTCCGGACGCGGCGCCGGGTCTTCGCCGTACAGCGTCACCGAGTCGAACGCCGTGGACAGGCGCGTGGCCGCACCGCCCTGGCTCAGGTAATGGAAGCGGCGATTGGTGCGCTCGGGCGTGCCCTCGCCCGCGAACATGCGGGTGGGATCTTCACCCGTGCGGCGATACGGATAGACACCGCCGGTATACGGGTAATAGCCGGGCAGGTTCTCGCGCATCAGGAAGCGCAGCAGGTCGCCCCAGTCCTTGGTCTTGGGCGGCGAGACCTTCGGGATCTTCTGGTGGCTCAGCGATACGCGGTAGTTCTCCACGCGGATCACCTTGTCGCGCACCTTGTATTCGTTGACCTCGTCGGTCACCGACTTGTAGCGCTTGGGCCAGTCGTGCAGCAGGTGGATCGCTTCGTGGCTGAGCTCCTTGATCGCCGCGTTGTAGCGCTGGCGCAGGGTCAGCAACGTACGATCGGCGCCCTCTTCGTGCAGCGCCTCGGATTCATAGCGGGCCAGCTCGCGCGGCAGGTGCGTATCGCCCAGTTCCTTCAGCGATTCGTAGTAGTGCTGGGCTTTGCTGGCGAACTCCGCCTCGTGCTCGATCTCTTTGTTGATGCCGCGACCCTGCTCGGCGATCTCTGCAAGGTAGCGCACGCGGCTACCCGGAATGAGCACGGTGGCGCGCGGCTCCTTCAGCGTGGTGTCGAGCTTGGGCGTCCACTTCTCCGCCGGCAGGCTGAGCTTCTCGCGCATCAGGCGGCACAGATTGCTGAACATCCAGGTCACGCCCGGATCATTGAACTGGCTGGCGATGGACGGATACACCGGCACCTGTTCGTCGGTGAGCGTGAACGCGGTGCGGTTGCGCTTCCACTGCTTGCGCACGTCGCGCAGCGCGTCTTCCGCGCCGCGCTTGTCGAATTTGTTGAGCACGATGAGCTCGGCGAAATCGAGCATGTCGATTTTCTCGAGCTGGCTCGCCGCGCCGTAATCGCTGGTCATCACATAGGTGGGGAAATCCACCAGGTCGACGATCTCCGAATCGCTCTGGCCGATGCCCGCGGTTTCGACGATCACGAGGTCGTACGGCTGCGCCTTGAGGAAATCGATGCAATCGCGCAGCACGGCGCTGGTCGCAGCGTGCTGGCGGCGCGTGGCCATCGAGCGCATGTAGACGCGATGGCTGCGCAGGGAGTTCATGCGGATGCGATCGCCCAGCAGCGCACCACCGCTACGGCGACGCGTCGGATCCACCGCAAGCACGGCGATGCGCATCTCGGGGAAAGCGTGCAGGAAGCGCAGCAGCAGTTCGTCCACCACCGAGGACTTGCCCGCGCCACCGGTACCGGTCACGCCGAGCACCGGCGTGTGCTTGCCGGCCATCTTCCACTGCTTGCGCAGGTGTTCCAGTTCGGCCTCGGCCAGCTCGCCTTCTTCGATGGCCGACAGCACGTGGCCCACGGCGATCTCATTGCTGATGTCGACCATCGGCGTGACGACGCTGGCTTCTTCTTCCTTCGCGCGCTTCACCGCGGCGGCGCGCGTGCGCAGCATCACGTCTTCGATCATCTCGGTGAGGCCGAGCTTCATGCCGTCGTTCGGGTGATAGATGCGCTCGACGCCGTACGCCTGCAGCTCGCGGATTTCTTCCGGCGTGATGGTGCCGCCGCCGCCACCGAATACACGGATGTGCGAGGCATGCTGTTCCTTCAGCATGTCGACCATGTACTTGAAGTACTCGACGTGGCCGCCCTGGTAGGACGACAGCGCGATCGCATCGGCGTCTTCCTGCAGCGCGGCGCGTACCACGTCTTCCACCGAGCGGTTATGACCGAGATGAATGACCTCGGCGCCTTGCGCCTGGATGATGCGACGCATGATGTTGATCGCAGCGTCGTGGCCGTCAAAAAGACTGGCGGCGGTGACGAAGCGCAACGGGCGGCTTTCCGCGTGGGCGGCGCTGGCAGAAACGTGCTGGGCGGGGGAACTCATGGGGACTCCGGGACTGCGGGTGCGTCGGACCCACCATTTTAATGGATGGTTGCGTTTGGAACATGTTGCGGCGCGGAGGGGCGCTGATTGGCAACGGTTTTCGGGGTTTGGGCGACAACCGTGCGCAGAGGTATCGTGAGAGGTCTGTCGCGCACAGGGTGCGCTCCCACAACA
>NZ_JBFTRY010000260.1:0-4148 GCF_056399745.1 Dyella sp. 01N36 | reverse complement strand
CTTCTTGTCACTCGATTCCCGCTTGACTGAAGTTCCACTGTAGACGTCGTGGATACGGGCCAGAGAGAGCGGCTCAGTAGGTTGCTTCATGAGAATTCCTTGGAAGGTGACGGATGCATGCCCACCAGCCGAGGCTGGGCACAACGATGACTGCATAAGGAACCAATCAGCGACGACTTAGTGCAGGCAGTGATACCAAAGAGCCTCAATTCCCGTCCGTGTTGCACATACTCTGGCGTCCCTGACGGAGACAAAGCCTTCTTTAAGCAGGCAGCGGAGATCGCAAAGACCACCGGTAGCCCTCAATGGCAACGGACAGGCCGTCGCCACATGACGCAACAACGTCCATTGCCCGGAGGTCAGGATCTTGCGGGGGTTCATCATGCGAATCCCTCACCCGGAGTGGCCTAGGAACACATCGCACCCGCGGTGCGCTTCGGATGTTCCATGACCCCTCCGACCATACTCTCTGTTGGGCGATCGATTGTTAGGTTTTCCGGCACCCTGCAGGCGAGGCGCTAGACGCCGGCCCTGCATGCCCCGCTGTTCGTAACCCTCAACTAACGGCGATGCGCGCAGATTCGAACGGCAGAAGAGCGACACAGGGTGCGCTCGGCGCCGCCGAGAGAGACGTTTCTCTGCCTCCCATGCCCGATGGCGGAGGCCAGGCCATGAACCAGTCACGTCAACAATTGCGTCAAACGATGAGTCGGCTCGACGCATCGATCACCATGCTGCATGCGTCGCACCCCACCGACGCGGACTTCTTTCAATCGACGGAATGCATTTTTTCCGACGTGCTTGCACATTCCTGTGCCGAGGATACGGACTGGCTGCTGGGCACCATCGACTGGATTTGCACCCAACATGGCATGCCTTATCCGGCGAGCTGACGAGCGCGGCAAACATTGAGTGCGCATGGCCAAGAACGGTGCGCAGGCTCGCTTCCCGCCGCAAAACGGCGCATTTACAAGCGATGCAAGTGAACGCGCAGTCATTATTCATTTGCTTTTTCAAGCCCTGCCCCCTACTGTGAGCGGGCTGAGTTTCAAGGGTCACCATAAATGTGGCCCGATGCTGTAGATTGAAGTTACCTACACCGTTGTACCCGTTTCCGCCTTGTGACCAGCTTTTTCGCCGCTCTGCGGCTTCATTCGTTTCAAGGAAAAAATCATGTCTCAGGTAGAAACCGGTACGGTCAAGTGGTTCAACGATGCCAAGGGCTTCGGCTTCATCAGCCGTTCGAGCGGTGAGGACGTGTTCGTCCACTTCCGCGCGATCCAGTCGCAGGGCTTCAAGAGCCTGCAGGAAGGCCAGAACGTGTCGTTCATCGTGACCCAGGGCCAGCGTGGCCTGCAGGCCGAGAACGTGCAGATCGTCTGATCTAGCCGTCCGACCAAGAAAAAGCCCGGCCTTGAGCCGGGTTTTTTTTGGCCTTTTTTCGGATGACTCAGCTGGGCAAGGCTGTGGCGAGTCATCGGCTGCATCTGTCAAATGCAGCCGCCAGCAAACCAACTCAAGCGAGTTAACGCTTCTCGGGCACCGCGACGTCTTTCGCTGCCTTTTTCTTGGCCAGCTTTTCGTCCTGCAGCTTCTTCTTTGCAATTTCGCGCTGACGCTTTTCGAAGGAATAGTTCGGCTTTGGCAAGGGAGTCCTCGTGTGTATCAAGTGGGAAGGATGACGAGCGCACAAACTGCACCGTCGACTCGTACGTACTACTGAAGCGCCAGATCGACGCTCGCGACCGGCAGCAAAGTCAGGCGACTTTGCCTACGATGGAAGCTTGCGCCTGCTCGGCAGCCAAAGCACGCTCTTCGGCATACTCGGTGCGAACGGCCTTGCAATAAGGTCCATTCATCACGAAGCGGCGACAGATGGACGGACGGCTCTCGTAAATGCCGCAATTCATCTTCGTGCTGTTGATCGCGACGCACCAGCCGTCCTCATCGTGCTTCATCACATGCAAGCCGCTGGGCAATTGCGTGGTGAGATGCGAGGGAATCTTGTCTTCGGGTTGCAGCACGACGGTGAGTCGGCAGCACACCGCGTCGCAGGTCGAGCAACCGGATGCCTTCCTGGGAGGGAGTTGCGATGCGGTCATGCGCGCACCACCTGGTTGGCGCTGGTGTCGCCGACAGCGTGCGATCGATAGCCCTGCTCCCTGACGGGAACATGGTCGTGAAGCGTGCAATTGCCTGGCATGGATGCTCCCAGGGGCGTCCCCGCAACAACGGGGCACAAGTGAAAGGGAGCGAAGCGTGCGGTCTTGAGAACGCCGCACATCACTCGCGAAGCGAGGAAGTACTTGCGGCGCCATGTTACACCATGGTGGCGAGGCAAATGTGATGGCGCGGAAGGCATCCGTGCGTGAGACGACGTTGCGTGCTCCAGCGCGCCGTCGCTGCAACCGCGATCGCTCGCGTCGATCAATTCACCAGGGGCGGATCGCTCACTTCGACACGACGCACACTCAACGCCGTGCCTGCGGCCGCCACGATGATCGCAACGATGGCGAGCCATTGCAGGATGGTGAGTCGCTCACCCAGCAGCGCGACACCGGCCACCGCCGCGATGGCCGGCTCCAGACTCAGCAAGGTGCTGAAGGTGCGCGCGGGCAATCGCGTCAACGCGATCATCTCCAGCGAATACGGCAGCGCCGAACTGAGCAAGGCCACGCCCAGCGCGTAAGGCAACAAGGCGGGCGACAACAGTGCGCTGCCGGCATGGGCAACGCCAAATGGAATGGCCAGCAAGGCGCCCATCGAGGTACCCCACGTGACCGCGTCGGCGCCGTGCGCATCACCTGCCCTCTTGCCGAACACGATGTACAGCGCCCAGCCCASGCCCGCKGCSAGCGCGTACATCACGCCGATGGGATCCAGCGCTTTCGACGTGGCCTGCAATGGCAGCAGCAAGGCCAGGCCGACGACGACCAGTGCAATCCACAGGAAATCGATCAGGCGGCGCGAATGAAACAACGCCAGTGCCAGCGGACCGGTGAACTCCAGCGCTACGGCAATGCCGAGCGGGATCGTGCGCAGCGACATGTAGAAGACCAGGTTCATGGCGCCCATCGAGAGCCCATAGGCCCACAAGGCGCCCCAGTTCGGCCGATGCCCCAGCCGACGCCACGGACGGCGCCACAGCAGTAGGATCAGCGCACTCAGGCCCAGTCGGTACGCGGTCGCGCCCTGTGCTCCCACTACGGGAAACAGATGCTTGGCCAGCGAGGCACCGCATTGGTACGAGACCATGCTGATCATCAACACGCCGATCGCCAGGGCGAGCGGGCCAACTGCGGAACGTGGGGACATGGGGCCGTTGCCATCAAACGATGTCGACATGATGCCTGCAGGCTCCTGCGATGCCCACCATGCACATCGGCCCATCGATCTCATTGCTGACAGCAGGCGTCAGCAATCTCGGGGACGATGGTTCGGGCGCGATATCGAAAGAGCTTGCGCATTCACTGACTGCAAGGAAAACGACAGCGAGATAGCCCTTGATGTCACGCGTGGAGAGCACACTTTCGGCACTGCACGCCGAAGAAAATCGTCGCCACAGTGTTCGCCATTCGCCGTCCCCTGGAGATTTGTTTGTCATGACACCGCAGGAACAACAGCTACTCGATGATTTCCTTCAGCGCCTTGCCGCCGCCGGCAGCGTGGCGAAGGACCCGCAGGCCGATGCGCTGATTCGCCAGCGCCTGGCGTCCCAGCCTGATGCGCTGTATCTGCTGGTGCAGCGCAGTCTGTTGCAGCAACAGGCGCTCGATGCCGCCAAGGCGCAGATCTCCCAGCTTCAGGCCCAACTCGCCTCGCAGCAGGGCGGCGGCAGTTTCCTGGGCGGCCAGCCGTCGTCGGCCTGGGGCGCCGTGCCTCCGCCGGTGCCGCCGCAACAGCCGATGCCGCCGCAGGCTGCTCCGAGCTGGCGCGATCGTCTCTTCGGCGGCGCACCGGCCCAGCCCGCGCCCGCCGCGCCCAGTTTCCTGTCGCAGGCAGCGACCACTGCTGCCGGTGTTGCTGGCGGCATGTTCCTTTTCGACGGTATCGAAAGCCTGCTGGGCGGCCACCACGGCGGTGGCGGCTTCTTCGGTGGCGGCGGTCAGCCGACCGTGATCGAGAACATCACCGAGAACAACACCTAT
>NZ_JBFTRY010000259.1:0-4151 GCF_056399745.1 Dyella sp. 01N36 | reverse complement strand
CCCTTTGCGTCTACTGCGGCTCCAGCAGCGGCAGTCACCCTGAATACGTCCAACAGGCCCGTGCCTTCGGTACGGAAATGGCCCGCCGCGGCATCGCGCTGGTCTATGGCGGCGGCAAAGTCGGCCTGATGGGCACGGTGGCCGACGCGGTACTGGCCGCCGGCGGCAAGGTGATCGGCGTCATTCCGCGCCAGCTGGTCGATCTGGAAGTGGCCCACGTCGGCCTCAGCGAGCTGGTAGTCGTAGACACCATGCATCAGCGCAAGACGCGCATGTTCGAGCTGTCCGATGCCTTTGTCGCCCTGCCCGGCGGCTACGGCACCATGGACGAGATGTTCGAAATGCTGACCTGGGCCCAGCTGGGCCTGCACCGCTATCCCTGCGCCTTCTACGACGTACGCGGCTACTACACACAGCTGCGCGCCATGATGGATCACATGGTGACCGAACGATTCGTGCGCCCCGAACAGCGCGAAAGTGTATGGTTCGGACAGGACATGGCGCAGCTGTTCGACTGGCTGGACAGCTACGAGGGCGTCCACACGCCCAAATGGATCGACCGCAGCAGCGTCAAAGCCTGACCCCGGCACGACGCCTTTTAAGGATTGGCCATGAGTACACCCAGCGCCTTTCGCGCCTTCCGTATCCATAACGACGACGCCGGCTATCGCGGCGGCATCGAAACCCTCGCCGCCGATGCGCTGAGCCCCGGCGAAGTGCTGGTGCAGGTCGCTTATTCGTCGATCAATTTCAAGGACGCCTTGGCCGGCACCGGCAAGGGCAAAATCCTCCGCCAGTACCCGCTCAATGGCGGCATCGACGTGTCGGGCACCGTCGTCGCCTCGACCGACCCGGCCTTCAAGGAAGGCGATGCCGTGCTTTGCACCGGCAGTGGCCTGTCCGAAACGCGCGATGGCGGTTATGGCGAATACATCCGCCTGCCCTCGGCGTGGACCATCCACCTGCCCAAGGGTTTGAGCCTGCGCGACAGCATGATCATCGGTACGGCCGGCTTTACCGCCGCGCTTGCCCTGCTGCGCATGGAAGACAACCGCCAGACGCCTGCGTTGGGCCCGCTCGCCGTCACCGGCGCCAGCGGCGGCGTGGGCATGCTGGCCATCGATATCTTCACGCGCGCCGGCTACGCCGTGCATGCGATCAGCGGCAAGGCGTCCCATTTCGACTTCCTGCGCGACCTCGGCGCCGCCGAGTGCATCGATCGCCACCAGCTCGTTTTCAGCGGCAAGCCGATGGATTCGGCGCGCTTCGGTGGCGCGCTCGACAACGTCGGCGGCGCCATGCTGGCCGGCCTGCTGCCGTTGATCGCGCCCTACGGCAACGTCGCCATTTGCGGCAATGCCGGCGGCATCGGCTTCGAAAGCACGGTAATGCCCTTCATCATCCGTGGCGCCAGCCTGCTGGGCATTGCCTCCGCCGGCACGGCGCGCGACCTGCGCGACCGCGTCTGGGAACGGCTGTCCAGCGACTGGAAACCGCAACATCTTGAGCGCATCGCCACGCGCGAAGTCACTTTGGAGCAGTTGCCCGACGCATTTCCCCGCATGCTTGCGGGCGATTCGTTTGGGCGTACCGTAGTACGCGTAGGTAGCGCAAGCTGAGCTTACGCTCAGCTTGGAAGCTCTGGCTCCGCGTCATAGAATCCAACGAAACAACAAGGGGAATTCCACCTTATGGCACGCATCCTGATCGTCGACGATTCGCCGTCGCAGCTGTTGGGCATCAAGCGCATCGTCGAAAAGCTCGGGCATGAAGCGCTGACCGCCGAGGACGGCGCCGCCGGTGTGGAGGCTGCCCGGCGCGAGCGCCCCGACCTGATCCTGATGGACGTGGTGATGCCCAACCTCAACGGCTTCCAGGCCACGCGCACGATCAGCAAGGATCCGGACACCCAGCACATCCCTGTCGTGCTGGTGACCACCAAGGATCAGGAAACGGACAAGGTGTGGGGTCTGCGCCAGGGCGCGAAGGCCTACGTGACCAAGCCGATCCGTGAGGAAGAGCTGGTGAACACGCTGAAGGAACTGCTGCCGGCGTAAGCGCTGCGGCTGGCTTCATGAAAAACGGCGCCCTCGGGCGCCGTTTTTCGTTGGATCGCTGGGGCTCAATGCCGCGGATCGTAATCGCCAAACTCCTCACGCAAGGCTTCGTACGCCTTCTTCTGCGCATCAGTGTCGGCCAGCGGCGCGCGTATCGACAGCTCCACCAGCTGATCGCCGGGATGCGCGCCCGGAAGCCCTCGGCCTTTCAGGCGCAATTTGCGCCCCGACTGCGAGCCTGCCGGAATGCGCAGATCCACCGTACCGGCCAGCGTCGGCACCGGCACCGTGGCGCCCAGCGCGGCTTCCCAAGGCGCAATCGGCAGCACGTGCAGCACGTTTCGGCCGTCCAGACGGAAGCGGCCATCGTCGCGTATGCCCACTTCCAGCAGCAGGTCGCCGTTGGATGCGCCACCCGAACCACTATGGCCCTGCCCAGCCAAACGTATCACCTGACCTGGTTGGATGCCTGCTGGAATCTTTACTTCCAATACGCGCTCGCCACCGCTGCCATCCTGCAGCGCCAGGCGCGTGCGACCGCCGTCAAAAGCGGTCTGCAGATCGATCTGCACATGCGCATGCACATCGCCGCCACGACGCGCGCGTGGCGCGCCGCGCGGACCGGGGCCAGCTCCGCCGCGTCCGCCAAACAGGCTTTCGAAAAAGTCGCTGAAGTCRCCGCCGCCGTCRCCGCCGAAATCGAAGCCGTGGTTCTGGTTCCAGCCCGGCGGCGGCCGGAACTGTTCGCCGCCGCGGTAGCCGCCAGCGCGCAGCTCATCGTAGGCACGACGCTTTTCGGTGTCGCGCAGCACTTCGTTGGCTTCGTTGATTGCCTTGAATTTCTCTTCCGCTCCCGCGTCTTTGTTCTTGTCGGGGTGAAACTTCCTGGCCAGCTTGCGATAGGCAGTCTTGATCTCTGCCTCGGTCGCTTCCGGCTTCACGCCCAAGATGTCGTAATAATCTTTGAATTCCACTGCCACTCCCCGGCAATTCAGCCGCCCGGACTCACGGGCGGCACGTTCGATCTGCACCCATCGGCCGGCACCCTTCGCCCGGCTCGCATGGGTCACGCATGGCGAGGCCTCGCCTGCGTCGCTATGGTCGACCACATGGGTGCGAAAACGGCGTGATTCAAGGCGACAAGCCGGCCCCATGGCGCTAGCATCGCCTCCTTCCCCATCATCACAGGCACTCTGCCATGAGCATCCAGGTCGGCGACACCCTGCCCGACGTCGAGATCCGCGTCGTCCACGATGGCATCGAACCCGCCCAGACAGGCGCCCTGTTCGCGGACCGGAAGGTCGTGCTGTTTGCCGTACCGGGCGCCTTCACGCCCACCTGCTCCAACAAGCATCTGCCAGGCTATGTGAAGCATTTCGCCGAGTTCCAGCAGCGCGGCGTGGAAGTGATGTGCCTGGCCGTGAATGACGCCTACGTGATGCAAGCCTGGGCCGCCTCGCAGAACGTGCCGGCAGGCATGTGGATGCTCGCCGACGGCAACGGTGCGTTTACCAAGGCGCTCGGGCTCGAACTCGATGGCAGCGGTTACGGCATGGGCCTGCGCGCGCGACGTTTCGCACTGTATGCCGAGAACGGCGTGGTGAAGCAGCTGCAGGTCGAAGCGCCCGGCGAATTCCGCGTTTCCACCGCGGAAGCCATGTTGGAAGCGCTGGGCTGATAACGGCGCCGCTGGTGCGGCGTCCCAGGTGTTGAACATCCGCTGCACTGTTTCTTGTCGTGACGGCGAGTAACGTTGGACCCTTCAGTTCCCATGAAAGCGGAGCCACGCCATGTCCAGCCGAGTTCAGCGCATTCCCGGACCCGATCATCCGATCGAGGTGACGCCGAGCAAAGACCACGTCGTCGTGCGCGTGGCAGATCGCGTCGTTGCCGATACGCGACGTTCGCTGAGCCTGCAGGAAGCGAACTATCCTGTAGTGCACTACATCCCGCGCGAGGATGTGGACATGTCCCTGCTCGAACGCACGGAACACAACACCTATTGCCCGTACAAGGGCGACGCTTCCTACTTCAGCATTCCCTCCGCAGGCGACCGCGGCACGAACGCGGTTTGGACGTATGAACATCCGCTGC
>NZ_JBFTRY010000258.1:0-4176 GCF_056399745.1 Dyella sp. 01N36 | reverse complement strand
GCCACGCCTGGGTGTACTGCTCCGTAGGCTTGTCGCGCACAGGGTGCGCTCCCACAAGGAGCGATCCGCAACTATTCACCCGCAGCTGGGGCCGTGGTTGYTCTTTTGTAGGAGCGCACTTGTGCGCGACCGCAGCGCTGGGGTGCACTGCTCCGTAGGCTGGTCGCGCACAGGGTGCTCTCCCACAAGGAGCGCTCCGCACCTATTCACCCGCAGCCGGGGCCATGGTTGTTCTTTTGTGGCCCAACAACATCTACGTATTACTGCGCCTCGACCAGCGTCTCCGTCGCTTTGTGCGCCGCCTTCCGCTCCCGCCAATGCGGCACCCCCGCCCAATGCGAGGTCCCCGTGCCCCCGGAAGCAAGCGCGCGACTCACCGCACGACGCTCCAGGTGCGGCGCAAACACACTGATGAAATCGAGCGTGTATTCGCGCAGCACACTCTCACGGCGCAAGACGATCCACGTCGTGCACGCGGCAAACAGCTGGTCCGCGCCCAGTTCGCACAGGTCGGTGTCGTGTTCCGGCTGATAGGCCATTTCGGCCAGCACGCCGATGCCCAATCCCTCGCGCACGTAGGTCTTGATCAGGTCGGCATCGCTGGCGGTCATGACGATCTGCGGATCGAGCCCGGCGCTTTGGAAGGCGCGGGTCAATGAGGATTCGGGCTTCAATGAAGAGTCGTAACTGATCAGCGGATGGGCAGCGAGCTGTTCCAGCGTGGGCGCCTGCTTTTGTCGCGCCAGGGGATGGCCATTGGGCACGACGATGCTGCGGTTCCAGCGGTAGGCGGGCAGGGCGATGCCGTTCGGTGGCGGCCCGCCGGCGGCCGTGCTGACGATGGCGAGATCGACCTGGCCGACCTCGAGCAAGGAGATCACGTCCGAATCGTTCACCGGCTGCAAGTGCACGCTCACCTGCGGATAGCTGCGACTGAGCACCGCCACGGCCGAAGGCAGCGCGAAGCGAGCTTGCGTATGTGTGGTGGCGATGCGCAGCGTGCCACGCGATTCGTTGCGCAGGTTGGCCGCGATGGAACGGATATTGGCCGCTTCCGCCAGGATGGTGCGGGCACGTTCCAGCACGTGCGTGCCGGCGTGCGTGATGGCGTGCAGGCTGCGGCCCTTGCGGTGGAACAGCTGGAAGCCGAGCTCGTCTTCCAGCTGGCGCAACAACTTGCTCAGGCCGGGCTGGGTGGCATGCACCCGCTCGGCCGCGAGGGTGATGTTCAGGCCGGCATCAGCGATGGCGACGAGATAGCGTAATTGGGTCAGCGTCATGGTTGGGGTTCCACAGGCAATCGAGAGAGTAGGGACTCGGTGTCGCGCTGCGGATACATCGCGCGTGCTCATCCGCCGATGCGCTGCACTGGCAGGCGGTCGGGGCGGTTTTCAGCCAATGGCGATGATGGTCCATGATTACCGTAACGGGGCGGTCACAATTAGACGTCTATACAGCGGTTGCTGCGTTGCGTCAATACTTCGTCGTGCCGGTAGATCCGATCGCCTTATAACGGGCCGTCATGTCTGGCGCCGCAGAAATCATTTGTACGGCCATCTGCGCGTGCCTAGCTTGGGTGCTCCAGCCGTGCATCTCATGGAGCCTGAGGTTCGATGAAGCTTTACCCATTGTTCGCCGATCTGTCCGGCCGCCAGGTCCTGGTGGTGGGCGGCGGCGTGGTGGGTGAGGGCAAGGTCGCCGCATTGCTGGAGGCCGGCGCGCAGGTCACGGTGGGGGCGCCCGACCTCACGCCTGCGCTGCTCGGTTTGGCCAACGATGGGCGGGTGCGATGGGTGCGTGGCCGTTTCGAGGATGGCTGGCTTGACCAGGCATGGCTGGTGATCGCCGCCACTCCGGATGCCGAGCTCCATCGGCATATCGCTGCCCTGGCCGAGTCCCGACGGATTTTCGTCAATGTCGTCGACGACGCGCAGCAATCGAGCTTCCACGTGCCGGCCGTGATCGACCGCGCGCCGGTGACGATTGCGATTTCCAGCGGTGGACACGCGCCGATGCTCGCGCGGTTGCTGCGCGAACGGCTTGAAGTGTTGATCGATCCGGTGGTCGGCTCCGTTGCCACCTTGTTGGCGCGGATGCGTCACCGCATCCGCGCGAGACTGCCGGATATCGCGTTGCGTCGTCGTTTCTACGAGCGTCTGTTGAGCGGGCCCGTGCAAAGCCTGCTGCGTCGAGGCCAATGGGGGCTGGCCGAAGCCTCGACCGAGCGTTTGCTCGATGCGACCGAAGCCAGGCCTGTCGGTTCGGTGGTCTTGCTTGGCGCCGGCCCCGGTGATCCCGGCCTGCTCACGTTGCGTGGGTTGCGTGCATTGAACGAGGCGGATGTGATCCTGCATGACCGCCTGGTCAGCGTGGAGGTGTTAGGCCTGGCGCGCCGCGACGCCGAGCGCATCGAAGTGGCCAAGCAGGCGGGCAACCATCACACCACGCAGGAGCAGATCCACGCCCTGATGCTGGAACATGCCGCTGCAGGTCGCCGTGTGGTGCGCCTGAAGGGCGGCGATCCATTCGTATTCGGTCGCGGTGGCGAGGAGCTGGAATTCCTGCGCCGCCACGGCATTGCCTATGAGGTGGTGCCAGGTATCACGGCGGCCCTGGCGTGTGCCGCCTACGCCGGCGTGCCGCTGACGCATCGCGATCATGCGCAGTCCGTGCGGCTGGTGACGGCGCACTGCCAGCAGTCCATCGATACGCTCGATTGGCCGGCGCTGGCACAGGAGCGGCAGACGCTCGCGGTCTACATGGGTACCGGCGAGCTGGACCTGATCGCGCAGCAGCTGGTCGAGCACGGCCGCGCAGCGAGCACGCCGTTCGCCCTGGTGGAAAACGGCACGCGAGCGGAACAACGGGTGATCGTCGGCACGCTGGCCAACCTGGCGGAGCAGGCGGGGCGATACGGTGTACGGTCGCCGGCGCTGCTCATCATCGGCGAGGTGGCCAGCCTCGCCACCTCGCTGTCATGGTACGGCAGCCGGCCGCTGGGTAGCCTCGCGCCGCCGCTGCCGCACTCGTCGAAGGCGGTCGCGGCTTGACACAACCTTTCCCTTGACGGGTGCACCATCGCGCCTCGTGCCACCTTCATCCATGCCGCGTACCGGAGTCACTTCATGATCTACGACAGCATCCTCGACACCATTGGCAACACGCCGATCGTGCGCATTCACCGTCTGGCGCCCAAGCACGTGACGCTGTACGCCAAGGTGGAGGCATTCAATCCGGCCGGTTCGGTCAAGGATCGTCTTGCTTACGCCATCATCATCGACGCCGAGCAACGCGGCGTGCTCAAGCCCGGTCAGACGGTGGTGGAAGCCACGTCAGGTAATACCGGCGTGGCGCTGGCGGCCGTGTGCGCGGCGCGCGGCTATCCGTTCGTGGCGGTGATGTCCGATTCCTTTTCGGTCGAGCGGCGCAAGCTGATGCGCGCCTATGGCGCCAAGCTGCTGCTGACGCCCGCGGCGGAACGTGGCAGCGGCATGGTGCGCAAGGCCAAGGAGCTGGCCGACAAGCACGGCTGGTTCCTGGCCGGTCAGTTCGACAACCCGGCCAATCCCGCCTATCACCGCAACACCACGGCCCCGGAAATCCTGCGCGATTTCGCCGGCAAGCGGCTGGATTACTTCGTCACCGGCTGGGGCACCGGCGGCACCCTCACCGGTGTGGGCGAGGTGCTGAAGGTGGCGCGCCCGGAAGTGAAGATCATCGCCAGCGAGCCGGTCGGTGCCGCGCTGCTGTCGGGCAAGGAATGGCAGCCGCACAAGATCCAGGGCTGGACGCCGGATTTCGTGCCTGCGGTGCTCAATCGCGAGGTCGCCGACCAAATCCTTCCTGTCGACGATGTGTTGGCACGCGATACGGCGCGCGATCTGGCGCAGAAGGAAGGCATTTTCGTCGGCATTTCCTCGGGCGCCACGCTGGCTGCGGCCCTGCAGGTGGCGAAGGATGCGCCGGAGGGGACGGTGTTGTTGGCGATGTTGCCCGATACCGGCGAGCGCTACTTGTCGACCTTCCTGTTCGAGGGTGTCAACGAAGGGTCGGACGAGGTGGAGTGAAGATGTGTTCGTCTGCCCGCAGCCTTGGGCGTGGGCAGAAATCTGTGGGAGCGCACCCTGTGCGCGACGAGCCGACGGAGCGATACACCCAGGCGTGGCTGTCGCGCAC
>NZ_JBFTRY010000257.1:0-4176 GCF_056399745.1 Dyella sp. 01N36 | reverse complement strand
GCCAACACCGTTGGCACGATTGCCTGCACGCCCGCCAGCGGCACCAATTCCGCCAACTGCACCGTCACCATCCAGTTTGATGACAGCCGTGCCGGCCTTAGCGGCACATCCACCCAACAAGTTGTCACGCAGGCCCTGCTATGAGTGAGTATTCCATGCGCCGCACTCGAACGCGCAGGCGAGCCGCTGGCTTCACCTTGATCGAGCTGATGGTGGCCATGTTGTTGGGGCTGATTGTCATCGGCGGCGTGACCAGCGTGTTTTTGGCGGGTCAGCAGACTTACCGTACGAACGATGCGCTGGGCGAAGTGCAGGATGCGTCGCGCATCGCGTTCGAGCTGCTTTCCCGCGACGTGCGCAGCGCCGGTTACACGGGGTGTGACGGAAGCAGCGGCCGCATCGCCAACGTGATCAACGCGCCTATCCCGTGGTACGCCGACTGGAGCAACACCCTGTTGGGATATGACGATGCCAGCAAGGACCCGGCATTGAGCACGCTCCCCACCAGTGGCGCGACTTCGCCGGTGGCGGCTACCAGCTCGGTGCACACGCTTGGCAGCACCAACCTGGATGTCGTGGTTTCGGCGGTGACGCCAAGCAGTGCAGCCAACATCAATATCAATGCCGCCAGCACGTTGTTGACGACCGGCAGTCTGATCATGGTCTGCGATTTCRACCACTCCACCATCATGCAGGTCGATTCTTATGCTGCCGGTGGCACGGTGGTGACCCACAACAGCGGCTCGGCGATTCCTCCGGGCAATTGCTCGCTGGGCCTTGGCTATCCGACCAGCTGCGGCACCGCCAATGCGTACACCTTCCTCGCCAACGCCAGGATGGCCTTGCTCAGCGGATCGGTCTGGTATCTGGGCAACAACCCGGCTGGCACGACGTCGCTTTATCGCCTGACTGCCATTTCCAGCGCCACCGGGACCACGGCTACCGCCCAGGAAATGGTGCGCAATGTCACCGCGCTGAAGATCAGCTACTTGCCGTTGGGCAATGCGGCATTTGGCACGGCCGCCAGCGTCACCAACTGGCCGCAGGTAACGGCCGTGCAAGTCCAGCTCACGCTGGCAAGTACGAACAAGCTTGCCGGTGTCGACGGCAAGCCGCTGGTGCGTTCGTTTACCAGCACCACCACACTGCGCAATCGAGTGCCGTGACATGACGATGGCCAACACATTCCGACATCGCGCCGCACGCGGCGAACCCATGAAATCGTCCCAGCGCGGTGTTGCGCTGGTGGTGGCGATGATTCTGTTGATACTCATCACCCTGGTGGGCCTGGCGGCTGTTCGCGGCACCATCATGCAGCAGCGGATGGCGGCGAATCTTTACGATCGCCAGGTGGCCTTCCAGAGCGCCGAAGCGGCGATACGCGAGGCGTCGGCGCTGATTCCCACCCAACCCACGCTGATCTGGCACAACTGCCAGGCCGGTGGCGTGACCTGCCTGCCCAATCCGTTCAACGATCCCACGCTGACCACCGCCAATATCAATCCGGTGGCCACGGGCACCGGAACAGGCGCCTATACCGCCAGCGCGACGGCCGCGAGCCAACCGGAATACGTGGTGGAAAACATGGGCAACTGGGTTGACCAGAGCAGCAATACGGGTAGTGGGCAGACGGCCAATTGCCGCAATTACGGCGCGCAGGGTTGCTCCAGTTCGGTGGTGTTCTATCGCATCACTGCGCGCAGCGGCAATCCCGCCGTGGTGGGTGACCGTGCCGTTGTCACCTTGCAAGCCATCGTCAAACAGGGCTGATCATGTCGATTTCTCCGTCCATGCAGCACCTGCCTCGCCATTCTGGCCAAGACACTCCATTCCACGATGGAAACGCGATGAATACGCCAACACGACCGACGCATCGTTTCAAGCAGGGCGCCTGCCGTTTGCTGGGCATGGCGCTGGCCGTGTGGTTGCTTGGCGCCGTCTACACGCCAGCGCAAGCCGCCACCACAACGGTGACGATCGATCAGCAGCCAGTGACACTGCAGCCCACCATTCCGCCGAATATCGTGCTGATGCTCGATGACTCAGGCTCGATGGCGTGGGATTACATGCCCGATGCCTGTTATTTGAACGGCGTGACCTGCAGCGGTACGACCAATGGCACTACGCCAAGTGGCAATGGCACCGACAGTGTGACAGCGTTCAACAACGCCGCGCTGATCGACTCGAACAACAACGGCGTCTATTACAACCCCACCGTAACCTACACCGTTCCAGTCAAGGTCGACGGTTCCAGCTACACCAGCTACACCGATATCACCGCCGTGCCGATCGACGGATTCAGTGGAAGCAGCTCGAACGCTAACCTGACCAACTATTCGAACAAGGACATCCGCGGCGAAGGTCAAAACAACTTCGGGTCGCTCAGCTATTCGGGGCTGGGCACGCACACGGTAGCGTTTAGCCAGACGCTCAGTTCCAATACCAAGTGCAAAAACGCCTATAACGCTGCCAATAACGACGGCAAATCCTTCAACTACAGCAGCAGCACGCAGCTCTGTACGTTCAACTATTACCTGAGCTATTTCCAGTATTCGACGGATTCCAACGGTGGCGCTGGGCCGTATACCACCCAGTTCGTGGCTGCATCGACTTGCGCGACGGGCGACACGAACTGTGTGCCTGCCACCGACACCACTGGCGTGGCGGCGCCCAAGGGTATCGCCGCGGGCACGAACATCGCCAACTGGTTCGCCTACTATCACACGCGCATCCTGATGGCCAAAAGCGGCCTGATGCTCGCATTCTCCTCGCTCGACAAAAACTATCGTGTCGGCTTTGGTTCGATCGACGGCAACAACAGCAGTGGGCTTCCGTCGTCCAAGTATTCCTATACCGACAACTACAATAGCGATACCAATTACATTGCCAACGTGGCGCCCTTTGGCGATGGCAGCAAATCCACCGACCAGAAGGTCAATTTCTGGAACTGGATTGCCGGAGAAAGTGCGAGCAACGGCACGCCGTTGCGCCAGGCGCTGGATCAGGTAGGTCAGTATTACCAGACCTCGCAGCCATGGACGACGATGTCCACCGATCCTGCCTCCGCGCAGGGTTCCAGCACAACGATCGCATGCCGCCAGTCATACACCATCCTCACCACCGACGGCTTCTGGAACGACAGCACCAGCAATATCAGCACCACCGGCAACGTGGATAACACCAGCGCGACACGCACTGGCCCCAACGGCCTGAGCTACACGTATACGCCCGCGGCTCCTTACAAGGACGGCAACAGCAACACGCTGGCCGACGTGGCCATGAAGTACTGGATCACCGATCTGCAGACGAGTGTGCCCAATTCGGTGCCGACCAATTCGGCTGACCCCGCCTTCTGGCAGCACATGACCACCTTTACCATGGGGTTGGGTTTCACGCCCGTCGGCATCAGCCCGTCGACGGCGACGATCAGTGGCATCTTCAATTGGGCCAATGGTGTTCCCAATTCGAGCATCAGCAATTTCAGCTGGCCCACGCCGGCTTCCAACTCGATCTACAACATTGCCGACCTGGCGCACGCGGCGGTCAACGGCCATGGCGGTTTTTATTCCGCTACCAGTCCGCAGTCATTCACCAGCGGCCTGACCGATGCATTGAACCGCGCGTCCCAGCGCACAGGCTCGGGCGCCAGCCTGTCGGCCAACTCCACCCAGTTGACTACCGGTACGGTGGCCTATCAGGCCACCTACACCACCGCCAAATGGAAGGGCGACCTGCAGGCGTTTACGATCAACTCGTCGACGGGCGCAATCAGTACGTCGGCGACGTGGTCCGCAGCGAACATGCTGGTGAAGAGTGCTACCGTCAGCACCACGGGCGGGGTCACCACCTCCACGTATCCCAGCCGCAATATCGTCACCTATAACCCCACGGCAGCGGCAGGTTCGCAGTTCGTGCCGTTCATCAACACGGCCTCCGCACCGCCGGCGCTCTCCAGCGCCCAGTTGACGGCACTGAGCGGTGGAAATACCGGGACAGCGGCAACTACCGCTCAAATGGCGCTGGTCAACTATCTGCGTGGCGACAACACACTGGAAGTAGCCGGCACGTACCGCACGCGTGACACGCCGCTGGGCGATATCGTGGACTCTCAGCCGGTGTATTCCGGCGCGCCCAACCCGAACGTATTTCAGAACCAGACGTTAACGGGCATCAACG
>NZ_JBFTRY010000256.1:0-4214 GCF_056399745.1 Dyella sp. 01N36 | reverse complement strand
CCTCCGGCCTCACCGCGGGCATCCTGATCGGCTCGCTGACGGCCGCATGGATGAACCATCACTTTTCGCCCGCCGATGTGTTGCGCGGATGGTGGCGCCTGCCGTTTGTGCTGGGCGGCGTGTTCGGCCTGGTGGCCGTGTGGCTGCGTCGCTGGTTGAGCGAAACGCCGGTATTTGCCGAGCTGCATGCGCGCAAGGCATTGAGCGAGGGCTTGCCGCTGCGAACCGTGCTGGYGGGTCATGGCGCCAGCGTGGCCATTTCCATGGCGGTCACCTGGACGCTCACCGCGGCCATCCTGGTGCTGATTCTGGGACTGCCCAGCCTGGCGCAGAAGTCGTTCGGCATTCCTGCTGACGTGGCCTTCCTGGGCAATAGCATCGCCGCTTTTTGCCTATGCGTGGGCTGCGTGGCATTTGGCTGGCTGGTCGATCGCATTGGCGCCGCCTGGACACTGATCGCCGGCTCGGTCGCCTTGGTGACTGTCACCTATGCGCTGTTCGGTGATCTGGCGGCAGGCGGCGCGCATTTTCTGCCGCTGTATGGGCTCACCGGTTTTCTGGTCGGTACCGTGGCGGTGGTGCCCACCATCATGGTGGCGGCGTTTCCGGCGCCGATCCGTTTCTCCGGCATTTCCTTCGCCTACAACGTGGCTTATGCCGTGTTCGGTGCCTGCACCGCCACCTTTATCGGCTACCTCGCCGGGACGGCCGGACGCATGGCCGCTGCGCACTATGTGACGATTACGGTGGTCGTCGGTGTTGCGGCGGCGGTGTGGCTGYTGGTCAAGGGGCGCGGCAAAGCTCAGTTGATGACCGACTGAGCGCAAGCCCTCAGGGGTTGTTGATGGTCGAACCCGTCAACAGCCCACGCGCCAACATGCTGCACTRCTTGCGATACAGCAGCATCTGCCACTGGCGCCCGCCCAGCTGCCGCCACAACACGGCCGAACGCACGGCGGCGAGCAGGTTGGTGCGAACCTTTTCGACCACGGCCGGCTGCTGCAACTGCTGCGGATTGCCGGTGACCATCACGCGCGGCTTGAGCGTGGAAAGCGTGCCGGCATACAGCTCGGCCAGACGCTTCACCACTTGCGGCGAATCCGCACCGAAGTGTTCGACCTGTCGCTGCGCGGCGGCGATGCCTTGCTGCAGGCGATCCAGCAGATCGCTGCGGCGTGACAGGCTGCGCTCCAGGCGCATCACCGTGAAGGCCATGCGCGTGATGGCCACATCGCGGTTGTTCTCGTCGAGCAGGGTGATCAGCTGGCGCAGGCCCAGGCGCACGGCGCCGACATCGCCGTACACGCCCACGACCGACGGTGCATCGATGCGGAACACGCTGGCCATGCTCGAGGCCATGGCGATGTCGTCGCAGCGGCCATCGTTGGCCAGCTGCTGGGCGAGCGTGGTGGCCTGGAACAAACCCGCCAGGGCCAACACGCGCTCTTCGTTCATCGCGAAAATTTCAAACACCGGTCAGTGCCTCGGAGAGGGCGGAAGAAGTAGCGGCATCATTCCAGCCGCCAAAGGGAGCGTCGGTGCGGTCGATCACGGCACCGCCGAGACAGGCCTCGCCGTCGTAGAAAACCACCGACTGGCCGGGCGTGACGGCCCGCTGGGGCTGGTCGAACACCACCTCCAGCCCGTCGTCCCGCACAAACACCTCGCAAGCCTGGTCGGCCTGGCGGTAGCGCGTCTTGGCGGTGCAACGGAACTGTCTCGCCGGCGGCTCGCCCGCCACCCAGGTCGGCGGCTCGGCGTGCAGGCGCTTGGAATAAAGCCAATGGTTCTCGCCGCCCTGCGCAACATACAGCACGTTGGCCGGCACATCCTTGCCGACCACGTACCACGCCTCGCCGCTGGCGCCATGGCGTCCGCCGATCCCCAGGCCGTTGCGCTGGCCCAGGGTGTAATACATCGCGCCCTGGTGCTCGCCCACGGTCTGCCCATCGGGCGTGCGCATCGGGCCGGGCTGGGCGGGCAGGTACTGGGCAAGAAAGCTGCGGAAGTCGCGCTCGCCGATAAAGCAGATGCCGGTGGAATCCTTTTTCGCGTGCGTCGGCAGCGCGGCCTCCTGGGCCATCTGGCGCACCAGCGGCTTTTCGATCTCGCCGACCGGAAACAGCGTGGCGCTGAGCTGCTGCTGGCCCAGCGCGTGAAGAAAGTAGGTCTGGTCCTTGGACGCATCCACCGCGCGCAGCAGGCGATATTTGCCTTCATGGAAATCCACGCGGGCGTAGTGGCCGGTGGCGATCTTGTCGGCGCCCAGCGCGCGGGCCTCATCCAGGAAGGTCTTGAACTTGATCTCGCGATTGCACAGCACGTCCGGATTGGGCGTGCGACCGGCGCGATATTCGGCAAGAAAGTGCTCGAACACGCCAGCCCAATACTCGGCGGCGAAATTGCGCGCATGGAACGGAATGCCCAGCCGCCCGCACACGGCCACGGCATCCTTGCGATCGATATCGGTGGTGCAGGGGCCGTCGCGGTCGTCTTCTTCCCAGTTCTGCATGAACAGGCCTTCGACCTCGTAGCCACCCTGCTGCAGCAGCAAGGCGGCCACCGAAGAGTCGACGCCGCCGGAGACACCGAGCATCACTTTCATGGGTAACGATCCTCGGCGAGCAGGCTGTGCAGCAGGTGCAGCGGGTATCGCTGTCCGCTCAGCCAGGCGTCGATGCTCATCAGCACCAGTGGACTGCGCAATTGGTCACCCAGTGCCACAATTTCGTCGCGGGTGAGCCACAGGGCCTGGCGGATGCCCTCGTCGAGCGGGCGCCCGGGATCGTGACTCACCGCCCGAGCCGCAAAACTGAAGCGCACCACGCCGTCGCCATGCTCGGTGCTGCGCCACTGGTGGACGCCGATCAGGTGCTCGGGGACCACCGTCCAGCCCGTTTCCTCCAGCGTTTCCCGCACGGCGGCGGTCAGCAGGCTCTCTTTGTCGTCCAAATGGCCCGCCGGCTGGTTATAGGCGAGGCGGCCGTTGACCTCCTCTTCGACCATGAGGAAGCGGTCGCCGTCGGCAACCACGCAGGCCACGGTCACGTGTGGGCACCAGACTTGCAGGGGAATGGGAGAGGAATCGGCCATCGGGGGTATATGGCGACGCTAGTGGCACTGGAAAAGCGGTCATTGTGCCATCACCTGAAGGCGATCTGCCTTCGGCGGTGCCCCTTGGGAGCATCCCGGGTGCCCGGCGCTATACTTTCCCCAAGGAAATTTCACGTAGACCCATGGCTCACGAACCCGAACACGAACAAGGCAGCGGTCACGGCCTGGCGCTGGAAACCTCCCGTCCGGAGGTGGCTCGCCCGCCGCTCTTCCAGGTGGTACTGCTGAACGACGATTTCACACCGATGGATTTTGTGGTCGAAGTGCTGAGAAGTTTTTTCAGTCTGGACCAGGAACGTGCGGTGCAAGTCATGCTTCACGTGCATACGCGCGGAAAAGGCGTGTGCGGGGTGTTTACCCGGGAAGTCGCGGAAACCAAGGTGACCCAGGTGAACGAATATTCACGTGCTCATCAGCACCCTTTGTTGTGCACTATGGAAAAGCTCTGAAAAGAGGTAATGAAAGGTGTGTAGAGAGGATCTGCCAAGGTCGGTTCTGGCGCCCACGCTACCCATCTCACAGCCCGTCCCTGGCACGGATATTGAAGAGCCTTCCAGCACCCCCATTTCGTAGCTATCGGGGCGCGTGACGCCCAGCCACACAGCGGAGTAGGTCCGGATGTTCAGCAAGGATCTCGAAGTCACCATCGGCCAGTGCTACAAGCAGGCCCGCGAGCAGCGTCATGAATTCATGACGGTGGAACATTTGCTGCTCGCTCTTACCGAAAACCAGTCGGCCCTGGGCGCACTGCGCGCCTGCGGCGTCGACCTGCCGCGCCTGTCGCGCGAGCTGGAAAAGATCATTGCCGAAACCGTACCGGTATTGCCGCACGGGGACGAGCGCGATACCCAGCCCACCCTCGGCTTCCAGCGCGTGCTGCAGCGCGCGGTTTATCACGTACAGTCTTCGGGCCGTAAAGAAGTCACCGGCGCGAACGTGCTGGTGGCGATCTTCGGCGAAAAGGATTCGCACGCCGTGTATTTCCTGCACCAGCAGGAGATCACCCGCCTGGACGTGGTCAACTATATTTCGCACGGTATCGCCAAGATCGGCGACGAGCCGTCGTCGAGCATGCCGGGCACCGAGCGCGAGAGTGAAGA
>NZ_JBFTRY010000255.1:0-4257 GCF_056399745.1 Dyella sp. 01N36 | reverse complement strand
TCTACGCAGAGTACGCCGACTTGCGCTTCTGTGTGGCAGTTGGACGATGAATGCGTCGACGGCCGTTTAAGCTGCCGCGCGTTCGCTGCAGTGCGGTAGTCGATCTGGCGTGAAACTGGCGAGGGCATGGGCAAGCAGGGCCGAAGGCTCACGTGCCGCCGGCGCCACCGGCAGATCCAGAAAAGCCAGCGCGCGGCGCAGTGCGGGCAGCGGGTCGGTAGGGTCCACTGGATGGGCGCGCTCGGACTTGGACAGCTTGCGGCCGTCGTCATCCAGGGCCAGCGGCAGATGCAGGTATCCGGGCGTCGGAAGCTTCAGGCAGCCCTGCAGGAAGATCTGCCGCGGCGTCGAGTCCAGCAAATCGTTGCCGCGCACCACCTGGGTGATGCCCTGGTGAGCGTCATCGACCACGCAGGCGAGCTGGTAGGCGTAGTAGCCCTCCACTCTGCGTATCACGAAGTCGCCTGCGGCCAGGCGGAGATTCTGGGACTGCGGGCCCTGCAAGGCATCGACAAAATCGAGCTCGATATCCGGCACGCGCAGACGCCAGGCCGGGGTTCGGCCTTCCATGGGCGGCGCCAGGCAGTGGCCGTCCAGATGCAGGCCGCCCGCGAGATCGTTGCGGCTGCACCAGCAAGGGAAGACGAGATCGGCCGCCTTGAGCCGCTCGAACGCTGCGTCATAGGCCGCCTGGCGGTGGGACTGGAACAGGGCGGGCGCGTCGGCCACCAGCCCGAAGGCGGGCAGGGCCGCCAGGATGCTTTCGGCCGAACCGGGCATCTCCCGCGGCGGATCGATGTCTTCCACCCGCAGCAACCACGCGCCACCGGCGTGGCGGGCGCACAACCAGCTGCCCACGGCAGCCACGAGGGAACCGAAATGCATGTGGCCGGTCGGAGAAGGGGCGAATCGTCCGCGGTAGTTCATCGGGCCATTTTACGGGCCGTCGATGGCCCGCAGGAACGCTTGGCGCGCGGTCGGCGAGTGGGTCCTTAGCTGACGCGCAGTTGAAAGCTGGACGACTGATATGAAGATTCCCGACTCACGGCCCTTGAAACCGCAAGAATTCGCCACGATCCTTTCACAGCGGCGAAAGTCGCATCCCCTTTCATGACTGCCCGAGAGACAGCCATGCGTCGCATCGCATTGTTCCTGCTTACCAATATCGCCGTCCTTTTCCTGCTGAGCATCGTCTGCCGCCTGTTCGGCATCGATCAGTGGGCTGCCGCCCGTGGTTACGGTGGCATGGGTGGATTGCTGCTCTACGCCGCGGTCTTCGGCATGGGCGGCGCTTTCATCTCGCTGGCCATGTCCAAGTGGATGGCGAAGATGTCCACCGGCGCCCGCGTGATCGAGCAGCCGCAGAACGAAGCCGAGCGCTGGCTGCTGGACACCGTGCGCCGCCACGCCCAGGCGGCCGGCATCGGCATGCCCGAGGTGGCGATCTACGACGCACCGGAAATGAACGCGTTCGCCACCGGCATGACCAAAAACAGCTCGCTGGTGGCGGTGAGCACCGGCCTGCTGCAGCAGATGGACCGCGAGCAGGTCTCCGCCGTACTCGGTCACGAGATCGGCCATGTGGCCAACGGCGACATGGTCACGCTTACCCTCATCCAGGGCGTGGTGAACACCCTGGTGATCGTCGCGGCTCGGGTAGTCGGCCGCCTGGTGGACAGCTGGATGTCCGGCGGTCGCGACCGCGAGGGTGGCGGCGGCATCGGCTACTTCGTGTCGGTGCTGGTGCTGCAACTGGTGTTCGGCCTGTTCGCCTCGATGATCGTGGCGGCCTTCTCGCGCTGGCGCGAATTCCGCGCCGACGCCGCCGGCGCCAAGTTTGCAGGCCGCGGCGCGATGATTTCCGCCCTGCAGCGCCTGCAGGTGCAGCACGGCGAGAGCACGCTGCCGCAGACGATTGCCGCGTTCGGCATCTCCGGTCCCCTGGCGATGGGCTTCAAGCGGCTGTTCATGAGCCACCCGCCGCTGGAAGAGCGCATTGCCGCCTTGCAGAATCCTTCGGCCAACGCCTGAATTCACCCGCTTTCCCACGCAGAGCGGGCATCATAAGGGGCCGATTCGTCGGCCCCTTCGCTTGTTACTCCTTCGACTGACCTTTGCATGAGTCTCTCCGCATGACCACTACCGCGCCCGAAACCCGCAAATTCGAAGCCGAAGTGGCCCAGGTCCTGCACCTGGTCACGCATTCGCTCTATTCGCACAAGGAGATCTTCCTGCGCGAATTGATCTCCAACGCCTCCGATGCCTGCGACAAGCTGCGCTTCGAATCGATCGCCAATCCTGACCTGCTCAGCGGTGACGGCGAGCTGCAGATCCATGTGAGCTGGGACCCGCAGGCACGCACCGTGACCGTGCGCGACAACGGCGTCGGCATGAGCCGCGATGAAGTGGTGGCCAACATCGGCACCATCGCCAGCTCGGGCACGCGCCGTTTCCTGGAGGCGATGAGCGCCGAGCATAAGACCGACGCCCGCCTGATCGGCCAGTTCGGCGTGGGCTTTTACTCCTCGTTCGTGGTGGCCGATCGCGTCACCGTGCTGAGTCGCCGCGCCGACCTGCCGGCAAGCGAAGGCGTGAAGTGGGAGAGCGACGGCAAGGGCGAATACAGCCTGGCCCAGGTCGATCTGCCCGAGCGCGGCACCGCGGTGATCCTGCATCTGAAGGCCGACGAGGACGAGTTCCTCAAGGGCTGGGAGCTGCGTTCGCTGATTCGCAAATATTCCGACCACGTGGCTTTCCCGATCCGCTGCCCCAAGGACGAGGACGGCAAGCCGGGCGACGAATGGGAGACCGTCAACGACGCCTCGGCGCTGTGGGCCAAGCCACGCAACGAGATTTCCGACGAGGATTACCAGAGCTTCTACAAGTCGCTCGGCCACGATTTCAACGATGCGCTGGCCTGGACGCACAACCGCGTCGAGGGCAGCCAGAGCTTCACCACGCTGTTGTACATCCCCGAGCAACCTCCGTTTGATCTGATGATGGGCGGCCGCGACGAGCGCAAGGGCCTCAAGCTCTACATCAAGCGCGTCTTCATCATGGATGCGGCCGAAGAACTGCTGCCCAACTACCTGCGCTTCGTGCGAGGCGTGGTGGATGCAGACGACCTGCCGCTCAACGTCAGCCGCGAAATTCTCCAGCACAATCGCCAGCTGGAGCGTATCCGTGCGGCCTGCGTGAAGCGCGTGCTCGACTTGCTGGAAAAGCTCTCGCGCGATGAGCCGGAGAAGTTCGCCACCTTCTACAAGGCCTTCGGCAATACGCTGAAGGAAGGCATTGCCGAAGATCCCGCCAATCGCGAACGCATCGCCAAATTGCTGCGCTTTGCCTCCACCAAGGGTGATGGCGCCGCGCAGACCGTATCGCTCGACGACTATATCGGCCGCATGCCGCTCACCCAGGACACCATCTGGTACATCACCGCCGATAGCTACACCGCCGCCATCGGCAGCCCGCAGCTGGAAGCATTCAAGGCCAAGGGCATCGAAGTGCTGCTGATGTCCGACCGCATCGACGAATGGATGCTCAACAGCCTCACCGAATACAGCGGCAAGAAGCTGCGCAACGTGGCCAAGGGCGAACTGCCGCTGGACGAGGCGGACAAGAAGCAGCAGGAAGAGGCGAGCAAGGCAGCCGAGCCGCTGGTGCTCAAGCTGAAGGAGTTGCTGGGCGACCGCGTCGGCGACGTGCGCGTGTCGGCGCGCCTCACCGATTCGCCCTCGTGTCTGGCCTTGTCCGACTACGAGATGGCACCGCATCTGGCACGCCTGCTGCGCGAGGCGGGTCACGACGTGCCGCTGGCCAAGCCGACGCTGGAAGTGAATCCGCACCATCCCTTGCTCAAGCGCGTGGAGAACGAGAGCGATCCGGCCAAGTCCGCCGATCTCGCCAACCTGCTGCTTGACCAGGCCGAGATTTCTGCGGGCGCGCAGTTGCCGGATCCGGCAGCGTTTGTGCAGCGTTTGAATCGCCTGATCGCGGGGTGACGATCTAGGGCTCGTCATGCCGGCCTGGGCCGGCATGACGATGGGGTGGCGTGGCGTTGTTCGACTTCACCAAGCCTCCCAACAAACGGCCGCTATACTGCGGCCGTTTCGTTTTCCAGGAAGCCCATGGGCGCGTTGCTACGGTTGTTCACCTGCCTTTTGCTTGGCGTACTGGTCGCGCGTTTCGCCCGAACGCCGGCCGGCCTCGTCCATGGCATCAACTGGTGGGTGATCAATATCGCGCTGCCGGCGC
>NZ_JBFTRY010000254.1:0-4269 GCF_056399745.1 Dyella sp. 01N36 | reverse complement strand
CCAAAACCTTGTCGGCGCCCTCGCTGGTCGTGCTCAACAATCAAGTCGCACACATCCAGGTCGGCGATCAGGTGCCGATCAATCAGACGTCCATCGTGACCGGCCTCAACACCACCGGATCGACGGCCAGCAGCGTGAGCTATATTCCCACGGGCGTTATCCTCGATGTGCAGCCGCGCGTGAATCCCGGTGGGCTGGTGTATCTGAATGTGCAGCAGCAGGTGAGCAACACGACCGGCTCAGCCAACTCGCAGGGCAACTTCACCATCCAGCAACGCGCCGTGGGTACGCAAATCGCCGTACAAAGCGGCCAGACTGTACTGCTCGGCGGCCTCATCCAGCAAAACGAGAACAGCACGGATACCGGCATCCCCGGTCTCAATCGCGTGCCAATCATTGGTCGGCTGTTTGGCACGACCAATCACAACCGCAACCGCACCGAACTCATCGTGCTGATCACGCCGCGCGTGATCACCAGCAGTGAGGAGGCCAAGCAGGTGACGGACGAGTACCAGCGCAAGTTTGAATCGTTGGCGCCGTTGCGGGCGACGAGCGAGGCGGCAACGGGTTCTGGAACAGGAGCAACGAGGACGACAGCGCACCCGTAAACAGGCAACCTGACCGAGAGTCTTTATGTAGGAGCGCACTTGTGCGCGACCAGCCAACAGAGCGGTCCATCCACGCGCCGCAGTCGCGCACAAGTGCGCTCCTACAGTGGAGGGCACTGGCTTCAGGCCGTGGATCAACGGCTTCGGACCGCCATTTGTGGGAGCGCACCCTGTGCGCGACAAGCCTACGGAGCGGCACATTCCAGCGCTGCGGTCACGCACAAGGTGCGCTCCTACAGTGGATGGCACCGGCTTCGGGCCGTGGATCAACGGCTGCAGACCGCCATTTGTGGGAGCGCACCCTGTGCGCGACAAGCCTACGAAGCGGCACATCCCAGCGCTGCGGTCACGCACAAGGTGCGCTCCCACAAGGGGCACGCAGGCCCATGGGTCACGGATTGAACGTTGCTTGGCTGCTCTTTGTGGGAGCAAATCCTGTGCGCTGAAACTGGTGAGGCCGGGGCAGGGTGCATTTTCCCCCGCCAATGCTGCTTTGGCGACCCGCTGTAATCGAGGGTCTGCTCTCGTGCCAAGCGAGAAATAGGCCATACGCCCGAGTGCCATGCACAAACTCTCGCCCGCCAGTGATGCACAATACCTGCGCACTCCGGGGAGTAGCCCATGTTTCGATACCTGCGAGCTCTGTACGCGCTAGTCTTGATCGCTTCGCCTGCCCTGGCACAAGAGGCCCACGATCACGGCGTCCCTGAAAAGTTGGGAGACGTATCGTTCCCGATCTCATGCGCCCCTTCGGTGCAACCGTCCTTCAATCGCGCCGTCGCCTTGCTGCATTCGTTCGCCTACGCGCCAGCGGAGCAGGCTTTCCAGGCTATTGCGCAGAAGGACCCGCATTGCGCCATGGCGTATTGGGGCCTGGCAATGGTGCATTTTCATCCGGTGTGGTCGCCATCGTTACCGCCAGCATCCTTTGGGCAGGCGCAGCGGGACATGCAGCGGGCTGTCGAGCTTGGTGCGGCATCCGATCGCGAAAAGGGCTTCATCAGCGCCGGCAGCGTGCTGTTTCAGGCGACCCCGGGGCTCAAGGCGAACCAGAGAACGGAAGCCTACGAGCAGGCGATGGAGCAAGTGGCAAGCGACCACCCGACGGATATGGAAGCGCAGGTGTTTTACGCCCTGGCCCTGCTATCCAACGCATCACCAGCCGACAAGACACATGCCAAGCAGAAGCATGCCGTCGCAATATTGGAGCCGCTGTTTCGCGCCCATCCAGATCATCCGGGCCTTGCCCACTACATGATCCATGCGTGCGACAGCGAAGAACTGGCCAAGCAAGGTCTGCCGGCCGCCCGCGTGTACGCGAAGATCGCCCCGTCAGCACCCCACGCGCTGCATATGCCTTCGCACATCTTCACCCGGCTTGGCCTATGGGACGATTCGGTCCACTCCAATCTCGCCTCCAAGGAATCCGCACATCAGCATGGCGATGCGATGGGCGAGTTTCACGCCATGGACTACCTGGTCTACGCCTATCTTCAGGAGGGGAAAGATGGCGACGCCCAACGCGTGGTTGATGAGATGAAAGCCATGCGTGCACTGGACGTAACGGAGTTCGCGATCGCCTATGCAGCCACCATCATGCCGATACGGCTCGCGGTCGAGCGCGGTCGTTGGATTGATGCGGCTGAGGTGGCGCCGATGCCCGGCGCCTCGCCCCCCATCCTCGCCATCGCGGTTTGGTCCAAAGGCATCGGTCTTGCGCGCTCCGGTCACCCAGCGGACGCCGGTGCAGAAGTCACGCGGCTCCGTCAGCTTGAAAAGCAGCTGCGTGACTCTGGCGATGACTATTGGGCCACCCAGACGGCCATACTCGCCGACGAGGTCGCCGCATGGCAGAGCCAGGCCACGGGCCATGCCGACCAGGCGCGGTCGCTGCTGCAGTCCGCCGCCGATCGCGAAGATAGCCTGGAGAAGCGCCCAGTAACACCCGGCCCGGCACTTCCCGCACGCGAGCAATTGGGCGAGTTGCTGCTGTTACAAGGCGATGCCGCAGCGGCGCGTGAGGCCTATCGCGCTGCGTTGATTCAGGCCCCCCGGCGACGTGGTGCGGTGCTGGGAGAGGCGCGTGCTGGGCAGGCTATGCGTTGATCAGAATCCGCAACCGAGTCGCCGCCATCACCGCTTTGTGGTCAGAGCACCACGCCAACGCGATCAACTCACCGATCGAACCAGTGATACTGGATGGCCAGGGAGACGCCTTTGTAGTCGCCACCGACGCGTGTCACCAGTCCGTTGGTCAGCGCGAGCTTCGCCGACCAGCCTCGGGCGAAGGGGACAGACAGGGTCAGCCCGTAGCGGGCGTTGGATTGTCGGTTGTCATCATCGATGCCATTGAGGCTGGTTCTGCCGCCCGTCGCGTAGCCGATGGCAGCCGCAAGCCAGAGTCCCGGGCCAAAGGTATATCCGCCGTTCAACTGGGCGGTCATTAACGGGTCCTGGCTGCGCGTCTTTCCGCCGTAGTAGTCGTGATTGGTGGTGAAGATCCACGCACCGACGGAGGCTTCAACGAACCATTTCCCCCACGGTTGCATCAGTCCTATTTCGGGCTTGAACGACCAACGGTTGGTGCCGATGTTCACCAGTCGGGACGACGTGTACTGTCCCGTCGGCGCGGACATGGTCAGGCTCACACCTATCGAGGTCTCGGGCGTGCGCTTGGCGAATTCCTCGGGAGACATCGCCGGATTGCCAACGAGATTCAACGCGAACCGCAGGCGTACGTCGCCCATGCCTTCGCGGTGAATGGCGGTGGGCGCATCGATCACGTTACCGCTGAGGTCGCCGCTGACGCCAGGTATGACGATGCCGAGCGAGGCCGTGTGGTCAGCCAGCCCGAAGGTGCGCACATAGCCAAGTGCGACGGTGTTGATCTGTGCCTCGACATGCGAGATCGGAAGCGATGGATCTGTCAGCACGTCTCCCGTAAGGCGGTTATAGGCGAGGCCGACGAAATTCGTGCCTGTCGGGGAGGGTGAATAGGTTCGCGGTTCCAGCTCCTGCGCGTGCCCCTTTGCTGCGTGGAGCAGCAGCGCGGCAAGTATCGCCTGCAAGAGCGAGCGACTCATGCGTGCAGGCATCATCGTGAATTCAGATCGATGCCATGTGCCGCCAGGGGTAAGGCCATATCCGTTCTCCCCGTCCGATGTGCCGCTCATCGCGGTGGCCGTGCGCATCGCACGACCGCGCCACGACCCCAACCAGCTACGCCTCTGGTCGGGTGCCTCCGGAACTCCCTGGGACGCAGTATGGCAACTCTCCAAAGCGGCGGGGAGTGGCGCCATGTCGGTGCAGTCCATGGCAACGCCAAAGAAGGCTGCCGGGAGCCATTTTGGAATGCCCCTGTTCGGCGGTCTGGTGATCAGATCAGGGCCGGCCTTCCTGACGCCACCGGTTCACTGATTGCGTCGTGGCCGGGCGATGGCCAAAAACCGGGTCGGAGTGCACTTTCACCTCTTTTGGACCTCGGTTTCTAGCTAGAAAATTTGACTCTGGATCACCCCCGATTTCTCGGACGGTTTAAATCGTCACCGTGAGCGTACGCTCAAAGCTGTCCGGAGATTGATACCCGAGACTGCTATGCAAGCGTTTGCGGTTATAGAAGATCTCGATGTACTGGAAGATCTGGGTCCGTGCAGAGTCGCGA
>NZ_JBFTRY010000253.1:0-4298 GCF_056399745.1 Dyella sp. 01N36 | reverse complement strand
GGCATGGTGGTGTGTGCGTGAAAGCCGTGATGCAACGTCATCGGTCGCCCTGCTTCAATGTCCAAGCCAGCGGGTACACGGCACGAGCCTCTCTCCATAGGCCGCAGCTATGGGCGACATCAAAACTATCGAATTCCACAAATGGGAGCAGCTACCTAGAGTCGGGTGCACGCAGCCATTCACCCACGTGCAAGGAGCCACGCATGACCGACCGCCGCAAGACCCTCACCACCTCATCCGGTGCAGCCGTCCCCGATAACCAGAACGCCTTGACCGCCGGTCCCCGCGGCCCGCTGCTGGTGCAGGACCACCAGCTGTTCGAGAAGCACGCGCAGTTCAATCGCGAGCGCATTCCCGAACGCGTGGTGCACGCCGTCGGCTCCGCAGCGCACGGCACGCTGACCATCACGCACGACATCACCAAGTACACCCGCGCCAAGTTGTTCAAGCCCGGCACGAAGACGCCGTTGTTCCTGCGCTTCTCCACCGTGGCAGGCGAGCGCGGCGCCGCGGATGCCGAGCGCGACGTGCGTGGTTTCGCCATCAAGTTCTACACCGAAGAAGGCAACTGGGATCTGGTTGGCAACAACACGCCGATATTCTTCGTGCGCGATCCATACAAGTTTCCCGATTTCATCCATACCCAGAAACGCCACCCGCGGACCAATTTGCGCAGCCCCACCGCCATGTGGGATTTCTGGTCGCTGTCGCCCGAGTCGCTGCACCAGGTCACCATCCTGATGAGCGATCGCGGCCTGCCGGCGACGCTGCGCCATATGCATGGCTTCGGCAGCCACAGCTTTAGTTTCTGGAACGACCTGGGCGAGYGCTTTTGGGTGAAGTTCCACTTCAAGACCCAGCAAGGCATCGAGAACTGGACCAACGACAAGGCAGCCGGCGTGATCGGACGCGATCGCGAGTCGCACCAGCGCGACCTTTACGAAGCGATCGAGCGCAAGGACTTCCCGAAGTGGACGATGTACGTGCAGGTGATGCCCGAAGCCGAGGCGCAGAACACGCCGTACAACCCGTTCGACCTCACCAAGGTATGGCCGCACAAGGACTATCCGCTGATCGAAGTGGGCGTGCTCGAGCTCAATCGCAATCCGGACAACTACTTCGCCGAAGTGGAGCAATCGAGCTTCTCGCCGGCCAATGTGATTCCCGGCATCGGCTTTAGCCCGGACAAGATGCTGCAATTTCGCATCTTCTCTTACGCGGATACGGCACGTCATCGCCTGGGCACCAATCACGAAGCGCTGGAAATCAATCGCCCGCGCTGCCCGGTGCACAACTACTACCGCGACGGCCAGATGCGCTTCGGCGGCAACGGTGGCGGCAGCGTGAATTACGAGCCGAACTCGTTCCATGGCCCGGTCGAAGACAAGTCGGTGCAGGAGCCGCCGCTGGCCATCTCCGGCGATGCGGATCGCTACATCGATCGCGACGGCATTGACGACTATACGCAGCCGGGCGATCTGTTCCGCTTGATGAGTCCGGATCAAAAGAAACAACTATTCGGCAATATCGCCGCGTCGATGCGCGGTGTGCCGGAGGTAATCATCCGTCGTCAGATCGCCCACTTCAGCAAGGCCGATCCGGCCTATGGCGAAGGCGTCGCCAAGGCGGTTGGCATCACGCTCTAAGCTGCTGGAAAAAACGAAGGCGGCGTCTCTTGCGAGCGCCGCCCTCTGTTTCGCCTACGAAGAGAACGCTCAGGCCGCCATTTCGGGCACCGTCACCAGGACCGGTTCGTCCGTGGCATTGGCCAGCAAGGCTGGAATGGTTTCCACCGGCACCGACACCGGCAAGGACACCACCTTGGCCGCTTCGCGTGCGGACAGCCGCCCGAAGCCCACCAGGCGATCGATGCTGCGCGCGACTTCCGCCTGACCGAACGGCTTGCTGATGAAATCGTCCGCGCCAAAGCGCTGCACGTAGAACTGCTCGGTCGCCTGCTGGTTGCCGCTGATCATCACGATCGGCACGTGCTGCGTGGCCGGGTCGTGGCGCAGCGCGCGCAACACGGCAAAGCCATTCATGCCCGGCAGCACGATATCCAGAAAGATCATCGCCGGTGGCTCGGCACGCGCCATCTCCAGCGCAGTTTCGCCGTCGGCCGCACGCACCACCTCGTAACCTTCCACCTCCAGCATGCGGCCGAGCACGGCGCGTATCGTCGCCGAATCGTCCACCACCAGTATTCGTGCCCCATGCGTGGTCTTGCGCCACGTCTGCTCGACCTGCCCCGGCGTTGCGCTCGAAAGCAGTCGCTTCAGGAATCCCATGCCCGCCATTGTCGCCCTCCCACTGCTTATTTCTAAGAGAAAACCACGCGCCCGCGCAGCTTTCCTTGGAGGACATGCTTACCCAGAACGGCGCTGCGTTCTGAGATGGGTGACTCACATGGAATCCTTAAGCCGTCGCAATTCTCGACGTGCCTGCTTATCCGGACGCCCTGGAGGAGCCATGGTGCCCAGTAACTTACGCTGAGCCTTCGCCGCCTCGCGCGCGGCGATGCTGGCCTCGCTTTCGCGATAGAGCGCCTGCGCGACCAGAGCGGGGCCTCGTTTCTCGGAGAGCGCCAGAACTTCCACTTCCAGCCGCTCCTCGCCCCGATTGATGCGGAACACGTCGCCCACATGCACCGCCTTGGCGGGTTTGCAGCTGCCGTCGTTGAGGTCGATCCTGCCACCTTCGATGGCCTGCTTGGCAAGGCTGCGGGTCTTGTAGAAGCGCGCCGCCCAGAGCCACACATCGGCGCGTAGAGGGGCTGCAGAAGAAGATTCGGGCCGTGACATGCCCTCAATTATCGCGCATCCGGTCCCCTTGTAGGAGCGCACCTTGTGCGCGACAGCCTTTCGCGCGGACATCCAGGACTGAGCTAAACCGAAGCGCTGCGGTCGCGCCCAAGTGCGCTCCTACAACCAGCCACGCAGCCTTTTTTGTAGTGCGCGACAGCCTTTCGCGCGGACATCAAGGACTGAGGTAAACCGAAGCGCCGCGGTCGCGCACCGGGCGCCCCCAATCACCCGCGCCCTCTGTGGGAGCGCACCCTGTGCGCGACAGCCTTTCGCGAAAGCCTTCAGGACTGAGCTACACCGAAACGCTGCGGTCGCGCACAAGTGCGCTCCTACAAGGGGGTGCCTTGGTGGAAGAGCATCTGCCACTGGCCATCACGCAGGCGCCAGATCGAGCTGCGCAGCGAATCCGACGCCGGGCGCTGCGGCGTGGCGAAGCGATGCCCACGGTAGGTCACCAAGGCCACATCCGCAGCCAGCATCGTCAGCCGAAAATCGCTGACCTCACGCGGCGAAAACGATTCACCGCGCAGCGCTTCTACGACCGCATCACGTGTCCACACCGTGCCCGAGACACCGAACTCGAAGAAGTCTTCGGCGATCAGCTGCCGCAGCGCCGCCTCATCGGCACGCACGTCCTGTCGATGCAGCTGTGTCTCCAGATCCAGCAAATGCGCGGCGAGATCCATGCGCGTTCCTCAGCTGCCCAGCAGCAGATTGCCCAGCGGTATGGTGATCAGCGACAACACGATGCCGGCACCCAGCAAGGTGTTGGCGAGCGACGGTTCCAGCTTGTACTCGTCGGCAAGAATCGCCGCGGAAATCATCGGCGCCATGCCCGCCTGCAACACGCCCACGGTCAGCGTAAGGCCACCGACGCCCGCCGTCATGCCCAGCAACAAGGCTGCGATGGGCGCGAGCAGCAGCTTCCAACCCAGACCCAGCAGCAACGGCGGCAGCTGGCGCTCGCCCAGGTGGAACTTGATCTGCAAACCCACCGAGAACAGCGCCAGCGGCGTCAGCGTGGCGCCTACGGGCAGCAGGACCTCATCGACGATCGGCGGCCAGCCACCCAGCGCGCCGACGATCGCGGCGAGCACCAGGGCCAGGAAAGACGGGAAGGTGAGGATGCGACGCGCAATCACGGCCGGCTGCGGCGATCGGCCCGCATACAGCGACGCCACCGCCACGCCGACCGAGGCCAGCAAAGGAAAACAACCGAGCTGATCGGCCACCACGGCGAGTGCCAGGCCCTCCTTGCCGTGCAAGGCCTGCATCATCGGATAGCCCATGAACGAGGTATTGCCCAGGCCGCAAACCAGCGTGAGGGCGCCGATGCGTTCGCGCGACCAGCCCAGGATTTTCCCGAGCACGGCGAACAGCAGCCACGCGCCAAAGAAGGTCACCCACATGGACGCCACGGGAAACCATAGCTGCGTGTCCACCTTCACCTTGGGCACCAGCGCCAGTACCAGCGCCGGCAGCGCGATATTGATC
>NZ_JBFTRY010000252.1:0-4299 GCF_056399745.1 Dyella sp. 01N36 | reverse complement strand
AGGTAACTCCGACTAAAGTGTCGTCAAAACGCCACTTTAAGAGGTGGCGTTCTCTGGGGTGATTCTGCAACCATGCCTGACATGTTGCGCTCATCCTGGAAACTGGCGTCGACGCTGCGGCCGGCCATGAAGGACCGCGTCGCCCTGCGCTGGCGCCTGGGCGGCCTGCTGGCAGCCGTGCTGGTGATCGTGGCCTTGCCGTACGTGGTCACCCGCAGCGGCGCCAGCGAGGCCATCCTCGCCAATGAGCGCGTCACCCACTCCAGTGAGGTGAAGTCGCTTACCTATCGCATCGCCTATGTCACCCGCGACAGCGAGGCGGCCATCTACCGCCTGATCCACGGCGATGCGGACGCGACGGTACGCATGCGTGCCGAGCGGGCGGCGCACGAAACGCCCGGCCTGCTGCAGCAGTTGCGCGACATGACGCGCGACAGCCCGGATCAGCAGGCCCTGATCGGCTCGCTCAGTTCCACCGTGAGCGGTCGCCTCGCCTTGAGCGGGCAGGCCATCATGCGGCACGACCATGGCGACGAAGCCGGCGCGTCCGATGCCATGCGCGACTCCGGCACGCTGTTCAAGATGGACGATCTGATCGACGGCATCGTGCGCAACGAGAACACCACGTTGCTCAGCCGACGCGACGCGGCCAGCCGCGAATCGTTCAACAGCGCCCTGGCCTTGACCATCACCGCGATCGCCCAGGTGCTGCTGTTGACCATCGTGGTGATCGTGTCCGAACGCCAGATCAGCCGGCGCCTGCGCGCCGAAGTGCGCGAAGGCCAGGCAGTGCAGYGTTCCCAACTCATCGTGCAGGCCGTGCGCGAACCCATCGCCTTGCTCGACGCCGGCCTCGGCACGCTGCTGGTGAATGCGGCCTTTGGCGAGCTCTACGGCCTGYCGCCCGATTTCCGGCAATCGCTGCCGCTGACCGATATCGGCGACGGTGCCTGGACCGACGGTGCGCTGCTGCAACGTCTCAATGACGTACTGCTGTTGGACCGCGAGTTGTGGGATTACGAGCTTATCCAGCGCACCGTCGATGGCGTCGACCGCCACGTGGTGATCAACGCCCGTCGCCTCGAACAGGACAACGGCGGCGATCCGGTGCTGTTGCTCACCTTGAGTGATGTCACCGCACGCGCCCTGGTCGAGCAGCAGGTGAAAGAACTCAATCGCCAGCTCGAAGGCAAGATCGAACAAGTATCCGATGTGAACCGCGAGCTGGAAGCCTTCAGCTATTCGGTGTCGCATGACTTGCGTGCGCCGCTGCGTCATATCAGCGGTTTCGCCGGCAAGTTGCAGCAGCATCTGGGCGAGGCGGCGGACGAGCGCTCGCGCCATTACATCGAAGTGATCAACGACGCCGCCAAGCGCATGGCGCTGCTGATCGAAGACCTGCTGGTGTTCTCGCGCCTGGGCCGCGGCGCCCTGCGCCTGCAGCCGGTGGATATGCAGTCGCTGGCCGACGAAGCACGCGCACTGGCCGAAACGGATGCGCACGGCCGTCATATCGTGTGGTCGATCGCGCCGTTGCCGATCGTGATCGGCGACGAGAACATGTTGCGCACCGTGTGGCAGAACCTGCTGGGCAATGCGGTGAAGTACACCGGAAAGTGCGAGGTGGCGCGCATCGACGTGGACGTGCAGCGCCACCGCGACGGCAGCTACGAATTCGTGGTCAGCGACAACGGCGCCGGTTTCGACATGCAATACGCGGGTAAACTGTTCGGCGTGTTCCAGCGCCTGCACCGGGCCTCGGAGTTTCCGGGCAACGGTATCGGCCTGGCCAATGTGCGTCGCATCGTCACGCGACACGGCGGACGCGTCTGGGCCGATGCCCAGCCAGGGCAGGGCGCGCGTTTCCACTTCACACTGCCGTCTTCGGACCTCGCAGAAAGCTTCGCGCAGAGGCGCCAATGAACCACGACCTCCGTACCATCCTGCTTGTCGAGGACAGTCTCGCCGACGCTGAAATGGCCTTGGACGCGCTTGCCGGTGCCCATCTGGCCAATCCCGTGGTGCACGTCGAAGACGGCGTGGACTGCCTGGACTACCTTTATTGCCGCGGCGAATGGGCCGGGCGCGAACCGACCGATCCGGCCGTGGTGCTGCTGGACATCAAGATGCCGCGCATGAGCGGGCTGGAAGTGCTCACGCAGTTGCGTGCCGACGATCGATTCCGCCGCGTGCCGGTGGTGATTCTGTCATCGTCGCGGGAGGAAAGTGATCTGGCGCGCAGCTGGGATATTGGCGCGAACGCGTACGTGATCAAGCCGGTGGACGTGGACCAGTTTTTTGAAGCGGTGCGAACCGTGGGGCAGTTCTGGGCAGTGCTCAATCAGGCACCTGACCATATCTGAATGGGACGAATGTTAGGGGCGGTTCCACGACGGGGTGGTTGACAGTGGATAGGCAGCAGTGGGCGTTACCCCGAATCCGTGTACTGCAGATCGAGGATAGCCAGCTCGATGCGGAGCTCGTGTTGTCCGAGCTGGACGCCGATCACATCGAATACGACGTGACCCTGGTGGACGCCGAGCGCGAGTATCTCTCGGCGCTGGAGGATTTCCAGCCGGATATCGTGTTGTCCGACTTGAGCATGCCGGGTTTCTCCGGCCAGCGCGCGCTCGACATCCTGCGCGAACGCGACCAGGACCTGCCCTTCATCTTCGTCTCCGCCACGCTGGGCGAGGAAGCGGCGATTGAGGCGTTGCGCAACGGCGCGACCGATTACATCCTCAAGCAGAATCCTGCGCGGCTGGCCTCGGCCGTACGCCGCGCCATGCGCGAAGCCGAAGCGCAGCGTGCACGTCGACGCGCGGAAACCGAGCTGATCCGCGCCCAGCGCTTCGAGAGTCTGGCCATGCTGGCGGGTGGCCTGAGCCACGACTTGCGCAACCTGCTTCAACCCTTGTTGCTCGCCGGCGACAGCCTGCAGGACTACCAGGACGATCCACGGCTCGCGCGACTGGGGCGGCTGGTGCGCGACTGCGGCAAGCGTGGCCTGGACATGGTGCATTCCATGCTTTCCTTTGCGCGCGGCGCACGTCGCGCGGAACAAGTGCGCGTGGGCGCGCTGCTCGAAGCACTCGGCTTGTTGCTGCAAGGCAGTGTGCCGCGCAATGTGACGCTGGAACTGGATGCTTATGATCCCGATCTCAGCTTCGACGGCAATCACACCGAGCTGCAGCAGTGCCTGCTCAACCTCAGCCTCAACGCGCTGCAAGCGATGCCCGAGGGCGGCAAGCTGCGCATCTGCACATCGGTGGCCAGCTTGCCGGAGCATTTCTTCCAGCCCGGCGAGGAAAGCCGCGAAGGCAACTATGTATGCCTCAGCGTGATCGATACCGGCACCGGCATGGACGAGAACGCATTGCTGCATCTGTTCGAACCGTTCTACACGACCAAGGAAAGCGGTACCGGCCTGGGCCTGGTTTCATGCAAGCGCATCATCACCGCGCATGGTGGCGTGATGCGGGTGGAGAGCGTGCTCGGCGAGGGCACCAGCTTCCATATGCATATTCCGCTGATGCAGCAGCCCGCCGATGTGGTGGGCGAGCAGGAAACCGCCAACCTGCAGGGCGAAGCGGAGCGCGTGCTGGTGGTGGTGGAAGAAGCCGGTCAGCTCTCGCTGCTGGTGGATACGCTCGATTCGTGGGGCTATCAGGCGCATGCCAGCCAGAGTGGTACGGCTGCCTTGCAGTGGCTGGAGGCGCAAGGCGTTCCCGATCTTGTGGTGCTTGATGCCGACATGAATCTCTTTACCGGCGTGCGCACGTTGGCGGCCTTGTTCGACCATGGTTATCGCGGTGCGGTGCTTTTGCTTGCGCGTCCGGATGCGCCGCCGGATATGGATGAGTTGCCGGTGATGGAGCATTTGTATCTGGTGGACAAGCCGGTTTCGACGTTGCGGTTGTTGAAGACGGTCAGGGATGCGTTGGAGGAGAGTACGGGTGGGGATGGGCCGCAAGGGCCAGTGTGAGTTTTTGCTCCCTCTCCCCTTCCGAGGAAAGGGGTGGGGTGAGGGGCCAACCTAGCCTCGTTGTTTGGATGTGCCGCAGTCTTGTTCTTGTTCGTCATCCCGGCGCAGGCCGGAAGCGCTCGTCAACAGTTGAATGGCTGATAATCCAGAGCCTCGGTGTTTTGTTGTCGCGTATTCGCGACCTGGTTCGCCCGCCGCGTCATACGGGGACCCCGGGGGCTGAGCCACATCAAGAGCCGATAAGTGCTCTGCGYTGCCGAGCCGGCAGCTTTTTTTGTAGGAGCGCACTTGTGCGCGACCAGCCRACGGAGCGG
>NZ_JBFTRY010000251.1:0-4341 GCF_056399745.1 Dyella sp. 01N36 | reverse complement strand
CCACGACTCTTCGCCCATGACCCGCATCATCGGCATCGACCCGGGCAGTCAGCGCACCGGCGTAGGCATCATCGATGTCGACGCCACAGGCAAGCTGACCCATGTCTTCCATGGCGCGCTGGCGGTGGCTGGCGAGGCCACCTTCCCGCTGCGCCTGAAACGCATATTTGACGAGCTGTGTGCCATCATCGCCGCCCATCGGCCGGACGAGTGCGGCGTGGAGCGCGTGTTCATGGCGCGCAACCCGGACTCGGCCTTGAAGCTGGGGCAGGCGAGGGGCGCCGCGATCTGCGCGGTGGTCAGCCAGGGGATCGCGGTGCACGAGTACGCGGCGACAGAAGTAAAGCAGGCCGTGGTCGGCAGCGGCCGCGGCGACAAGACCCAGGTGCAGCACATGATTGGCGTCCTGCTCGGACTCAAGGGCCCCCTGCAGGCTGACGCGGCAGACGCGCTCGCCATCGCAGTGACCCATGCACATACCCGTGCCAGCCTCGCGCGCGTGGGCATTCCCCGTACCGCCTGGAGGCGTCGATGATCGGTCGTTTGCGCGGCACCCTGGTGTCCAAGCAGCCGCCGTGGCTGATGGTGGAAGTGGGCGGCGTGGGCTACGAGCTCGAAGCGCCCATGTCCACCATCTACGACCTGCCGCAGACCGGCAAGGAAGTCACCCTGCTCACGCACTACGCGGTGAAGGAAGACAGCGTGGCGCTGTACGGATTCATGCACGAGTCCGAACGCACCCTGTTCCGCAACCTGCAGAAAGTCAGCGGCATCGGCGCGAAGATTGCGCTGGCCGTGCTGTCGGGCGTGTCCACCAACGACTTCGCGCGTCTCGTGCAGACGGGCGACGTGGTGGCGCTCACCAAGATTCCGGGCATCGGCAAGAAGACCGCCGAACGCATGGTGGTGGAGCTGCGCGACCGCGTGGACGGATTGGCCACCACGCTGCCGGGCTCGCATGCGGCGCCCAATGGCGCACCTTTGGACCCGACGGGCGAAGCCACCGTGGCCTTGCAGCAACTTGGCTACAAGCCGGCCGAAGTGACCCGCCTGGTGCAGAAGGTCGCCGCCGATGGCGACACGGCCGAAGCTATCATTCGCAAGGCGCTGCGCGCCGCACTAGGACATTGAGACGTGACCCCTGATTCCTCTCACGGCATGTCCGACGCTGACACCAAACGTCGGCTGGCTACGCTCGCGCTCGGCGCGATCGGCGTGGTCTATGGCGACATCGGCACGAGCCCCCTGTACACATTGCAGACCACGCTCAGCCACGACGGCATGAAGCCGACGCCCGAGAGCATCTACGGCGTGCTGTCGCTGATCTTCTGGGCGCAGATCATCGTGGTCTCGCTCAAGTACGTCGTGTTCATCATGCGCGCGGACAACAAGGGCGAGGGCGGCATCATGGCGCTGCTCGCACTGGCGCTGCGCAGCGTGCGTGGCGATGCGCGCCAGCGTTGGCTGCTTGCCATCATCGGTATCTTTGGCGCGGCACTGTTCTATGGCGATGGCGTCATCACGCCCGCCATTTCGGTGTTGTCGGCGGTGGAAGGCGTGAAGGTGGCCGCACCTCATCTGGGCCACTGGGTGGTGCCGATCACCGCGGTCATCCTGTTCTTCCTGTTTGCGCTGCAACGTCATGGCACCGAACGCGTCGGCCGACTGTTCGGCCCGGTGATGGTGGTGTGGTTCATCGTCATTGCGCTGCTGGGCCTGCGCATGGTGGTGCAGAATCCGCAGGTGCTGCTGGCGATCAATCCGGTCTACGGCGTGAAGTTCTTCTTCAGCCACGGTATGCAGGCTTTCATCGCGCTTGGCGGCGTGGTGCTGGCGTTGACCGGCGCCGAAGCGCTGTACGCGGACATGGGCCATTTCGGCAAGCGTCCAATCCGCCTCGCCTGGTTCAGCTTCGTGCTGCCGGCCCTGGTGCTCAACTATTTTGGCCAGGGCGCTTTGCTGCTGAGTCATCCGGAAGCCATCGACAGCCCGTTCTTCAAGCTGACGCCGGAGCCGCTGCTGTATCCCATGATCGGCCTGGCCACCATTGCCACCGTGATCGCTTCGCAGGCGGTGATCTCCGGCGCGTTCTCGATGACGCGCGAAGCGATGTCGCTGGGCTATTCGATGCGCATGCCGGTGGTGCATACCTCGCGCGAGATGTCCGGGCAGATCTTCGTGCCGTGGGTGAACAACTTCCTGCTGATCATGGTGCTGATCGCGGTGCTTGGCTTCCGCAGCTCGGACAACCTGAGCGCGGCCTACGGTATTGCGGTGACCGGCACCATGACCATCACCAGCATCCTGGCGTTGATCGTGGCGCGCAGGCAGTGGCACTGGAGCCGCATCACGGTGATCGCAACCGGCGTGCTGTTGCTCACCATCGACTTGTCGTTCCTGGGCGCCAACCTGATCAAGGTGGAGTACGGCGGCTGGTTCCCGCTGGTGCTGGGCGTGGCGATCTTCATCGTGATGACCACCTGGCGTCGTGGCCGTGAACTGGTGGTGCGCGAGATCAAGCAATCGGGCCTGGCGCTGGATCCGTTCATTGCGAACATCGCCGAGCATCCGCCGCTGCGCGTGCCGGGCACGGCCGTGTTCCTTACCGCCAACCAGAACGCCGTGCCGCACGCGCTGCTGCACAACCTCAAGCACAACAAGGTGCTGCACGAGCGCAACGTGCTGCTCACGGTGGAAATGCTGGAAACGCCAACAGCGGACCTGGGCGAGCGCATCGAAATCACCGAGCTCGGCGGCGATTTCTACGGACTGGCCTTGCGCTTCGGCTTTGCGGAAGATCCGAACATCCCCTATGCGCTGTCCAAGTGCTCCAAGAAGGGTCTGCCCTTCGACATGATGGACACCACTTTCTTCCTCTCGCGCGAAACCATCATCGCGGACGCCAAGCGTCCGGGCATGGCCTTGTGGCGCGACAAGCTGTTTGCCTTCATGGCGCGCAATGCGCTGCCGGCCACGGCGTTCTTCCAGATTCCGGGCAATCGCCTGATCGAACTGGGCGCCCAGGTCGAGATTTGAGGAAAAGGGCGCTTCGGCGCCCTTTTTCGTGGCGGGGACTGGCTGAGCGGGCTTTTTTTCAAGCCTGCGTCATCGTGCTCTGCCATAATTTCGCCCCATGACCGAACACCGCATCGTTACCGCTGCCGCCCAGATGGACGACGAGGCCCTCGAAGCCTCCATTCGCCCCAGGCGACTGACCGAATACCTGGGCCAGCAGACGGTGCGCGAGCAGCTGTCGATCTATATCGAGGCGGCCAAGAAGCGCGGCGGTGCGCTCGATCACGTGCTGATCTTCGGCCCGCCGGGCCTGGGCAAGACCACGCTCAGCCATGTGATCGCCAACGAGCTGGGCGTCAACCTGCGCTCCACCTCCGGTCCGGTGCTGGAGCGGGCAGGGGATCTGGCCGCGCTGCTGACCAACCTCGAGCCGCACGACGTGCTGTTCGTGGATGAGATCCATCGTCTCTCGCCGATCGTGGAGGAAGTGCTCTATCCGGCGATGGAAGATTTCCAGATCGACATCATGATCGGCGAAGGCCCTGCCGCCCGTTCGATCAAGCTCGACCTGCCGCCGTTCACCCTGATTGGCGCCACCACCCGCGCCGGCCTGCTCACGGCGCCGCTGCGCGACCGTTTCGGCATCGTGCAGCGTTTGGAGTTCTATACGCCCGACGAGCTCACCGCCATCGTGCGGCGCTCGGCGCGCATCATGGGCATTCCCTGCGAGCTGGAAGGCGCGCAGGAAATCGCACGTCGCTCGCGCGGCACGCCGCGTATCGCCAACCGCCTGCTGCGCCGCGTGCGCGACTACGCTGAAGTGCGCGCGGCAGGGCAGATCACCCGCGACGCCGCGCGTGCCGCCACCGACATGCTCAAGATCGACGCCGAGGGTTTCGACGAGCTCGACCGGCGCCTGCTGACCATCATCATCGAGAACTTCGATGGCGGCCCGGTGGGCGTGGAGTCGCTGGCGGCCGCACTCAGCGAAGATCGCGGCACGCTCGAGGATGTGGTCGAGCCCTATCTGATCCAGCAGGGCTACCTGGTGCGCACCGCGCGCGGCCGCATGGCCAGCGCCAAGGGCTGGCGTCATCTGGGCCTGACCCCGCCGCCCCGACCCTCGGTGCCCGCCGACCTCTTCACGGCCGACAACAGCGATGTCTGATACCAAGCTAGCCAGTGCGACCGAGCCCTTCGAATGGCCGGTGCGCGTCTATTGGGAAGATACCGACGCGGGCGGGGTGGTCTACCACGCCAGCTACCTGCGTTTCATTGAGCGTGCACGCAGCGAATGGCTGCGTGCCCTGGGCATCAACCAGTCCG
>NZ_JBFTRY010000250.1:0-4366 GCF_056399745.1 Dyella sp. 01N36 | reverse complement strand
GGGTGCGCTCCCACAGGGAGGGCGGGCTCCTCAGCCCTGCGGCACGCCGGTCATATCTGGCAGGTGATGCGCGATACGATCGCGCACAGGGTGCGCTCCCACAGGGGGGCGGCCTGCTCAGCCCTGCGGCACGCCGGTCATATCCGGCAAGTGATGCGCGATGCCCTTGTGGCAATCGATGCAGGTCTTCTCGCCCGAGCCCAGCCAGCGCTTGTGGATTTCCGCCGCGCGCGTCGACTGGCGCGTGAGGTCCATCGATGTGTAGTTATGGCAGTTGCGGCATTCCAGCGAATCGTTGGCTTTCAATCGCGCCCATTCGTGTTCGGCCAGTTCCAGGCGGTGGTCGAGAAACTTCTCGCGCGTGTTGACGGTGCCGAAGATCTTGCCGTAGACCTCCTTGGAGGCCTGCATCTTGCGCGCGATCTTGTCGGTCCACTGATGTGGCACGTGGCAGTCGGGGCAGGTGGCGCGTACGCCGGAGCGGTTGGTGTAGTGGATGGTCGACTTCAGTTCCTGGAAGACGTTGTCGTGCATCTCGTGGCAACCGGTGCAGAACGCCTCGGTATTGGTCAACTCAAGTCCCGTGTTGAACGCACCCCAGAACATCACGCCCGCGATAAAGCCGCCCAGGGTGAGAAAGCCGAGGCTGTAGTGGACGCTGGGGCGGCGGATCGTCCGCCATAAGGCAACGAGCCATTCCTTGAGCCGCGGCCACATATCAGTTCGCCTTCTGCTCGGGCTGCTCGGAGAGCACGGTGTCGATGTCCTTGAAGTTGTTCGCGACCAGCGGCTTGGCGTCGGTCTGCACCACATGGCACTGGTTGCAGAAATAGCGGCGCGGGGAAATGGTGGCGAGGAACTGGTCGTTGCGATCCATGTAGTGGGTGACGCTGACCGGCGGCGCCTGGAATTTGTCGGCGTTGGCGCGCGCGTGGCACAACMGGCAACGATTGGAATTCTTGTCGATCTGGTAGTTGTCGATGGAGTGCGGGATCGTCGGTGGCTGCATCGGATAGGCGCGCACGCGCTTGATGTCTGCGTTCTCCACGCGGGCCATCAGCGGGGCGGCGATTTCCTGGTTCACCGGGGCGCCGCGACGGATGGCGTCGATCTGGTCGCCTGCGGCCACGGGTTCGGCGGTGCTTGCGATCGCCGGTGGCGCCGTGGCCGGTACGGCGGCCACATGCGGCTCGGGCGAGGATTTCTTGCCCACCGCGAATCCAACCGCGGCGGCCACCAGCACCACGATGACGGCGAGGACGATGAGGGCTTTGTCGCGCATCATGTCTCTCCTAAACCGCTATGACCTTGACCGCACACTTCTTGTAGTCGGTCTGTTTGGAGATCGGATCGGTCGCGTCAAGCGTCACCTTGTTGATCAGCTGGCCGGCGTCGAACCACGGCACGAACACCAGGCCTTGCGGCGGCTTGTTGCGGCCACGCGTCTCCACCCGCGAACGCATTTCGCCGCGACGGGAAATGACTTTTACCTCGTCGCCGCGCTTGAGTCCGCGCGATCGCGCATCGTCCGGATTCATGAATACAACGGCTTCGGGGAAGGCGCGATACAACTCCGGCACGCGCATGGTCATCGAGCCGGAATGCCAGTGCTCGAGTACGCGGCCGGTGGACAACCAGAGGTCGTATTCCTTGTCGGGTATCTCGGGCGGTGCCTCGTAGGGCAGGGCCCAGATCACCGCGCGCCCGTCGGGATTGCCATAGAACTGGAAGCCTGTGCCTGCTTTCACATAAGGATCTGCACCTTCGCGATAACGCCAGCGCGTCTCCTTGCCGTCGACCACGGGCCAGCGCAGGCCGCGCGCCTTGTGGTAATCGTCGAACGGGGCGAGGTCGTGTCCATGGCCGCGTCCAAACGCGGCGTATTCCTCGAACAAACCCTTCTGCACGTAGAAGCCGAAGGCGGCTGCTTCGTCGTTGTCGTAGCCCGCTTCCATCTCGGTGGTGGGGAACTTGTCTACGTTGCCGTTGCGATAGAGCACGTCGAACAGAGTCTTGCCCTTGAACTGCGGATTGGCGGCGAGTATCTCCGCCGGCCAGCATTCGTCGGTGGTGAAGCGCTTGGAAAATTCCATCAGTTGCCACAGATCCGAGCGGGCTTGTCCCGGCGCCTTCACCAGTTGGTGCCAGAACTGTGTGCGCCGCTCGGCGTTGCCGTAGGCGCCTTCTTTCTCCACCCACATGGCGGCGGGGAGGATGAGGTCGGCTGATTGCGCAGTGACGGTGGGATAGGCGTCTGACACCACGATGAAATTGCGTGGATCGCGGTAACCCAGATACGTCTCCTGCATCAGGTTCGCGCCGGCCTGCACGTTGTTGTTGCACATCACCCAGTAGGCATTGAGCTTGCCGTCGCGCAGCATGCGGTTCTGCTGTACCGCGTGGTAGCCGGGCTTGGGCTGGATGATGCCGTGCGGGATCTTCCAGATCTCCTCGGCGTGTTTGCGATGCTCCGGATTGGTGACCACCATGTCGGCGGGCAGGCGATGGCTGAACACGCCCACTTCGCGCGCGGTGCCACAGGCGGACGGTTGGCCGGTCAGCGAGAACGGGCTGTTGCCGGGCGTGGCGATTTTTCCGGTGAGCAGGTGGATGTTGTAGACCATGTTGTTGGCCCACACACCGCGCGTGTGCTGGTTGAAACCCATGGTCCAGAACGACACCACCTTGATGTCCGGATTGGCGTAGAGCTCGGCCAGCTGCTGCAGCCAGCCTTTGTCCACGCCGGTCATCTCGACGGTTTTTTCCAGTGTGTACGGCGCCACAAAGGCGGCGAACTGGTCGAAGTCGATCGGCTCGCTGGCAGTCGGGTCCTTCGCGTTCTTGGCTTTTTCTTCCAGCGGATCGTCGGGGCGCAAGCCGTAGCCGATGTCGGTGACGCCGCGTTTGAAACTGGTGTGCTTGGCGACGAAATCCTTGTTGACGCGATTCGTCTTGATGATGTGGTTGGCGATGTAGTTGAGGATCACCAGATCGGTCTGCGGCGTGAACACGATCGGGATATCGGCCAGTTCGAAACTGCGATGCTCGAAGGTGGACAGCACGGCGACTTTGACATTGGGATTGGACAGGCGCCGGTCGGTGACGCGCGTCCACAGGATCGGATGCATCTCCGCCATGTTCGAACCCCACAGCACAAACGCATCGGCCGCTTCGATATCGTCGTAGCAACCCATGGGCTCGTCCATGCCGAACGTGCGCATGAAACCCATCACAGCCGAAGCCATGCAGTGGCGTGCATTGGGGTCGAGTGTATTGCTGCGGAAACCACCCTTGAGCAGCTTGTTGGCTGCGTAGCCTTCCCACACGGTCCATTGGCCGGAGCCGAACATGCCGACGGCTTCGGGGCCTTTCTCCTTGAGCACGCGCTTGAACTGCTCGGCCATCACGTCGAACGCCTCGTCCCACGAGACTTCGGTGAAGGCACCGTCCTTGGCGTAGACGCCGTTCTTCTTGCGCAGCATCGGCGCAGTCAGGCGATCCGCGCCGTACATGATCTTTGAGAGGAAATAGCCCTTCACGCAGTTGATGCCGCGGTTCACTTCGGCGAGCTGATCGCCATGCGTGGCCACCACGCGGCCATCCTTCACCGCCACGTTGACGCCGCAACCGGTGCCGCAGAAGCGGCAGGGCGCCTTGCTCCACTTGAGCTGGACCATGTCGCCTTCGAGCAGCACATTGGTGGCGGCGGCGGGCACGGCCAGGCCAGCCACGTTGGCGGCAACCGCAACGGCCGTGTTGCGAATGAATTCGCGGCGCGTCATGGACAGGGTCATGGCTCGGCTCCTTGATGTATTGCGCCCGTGGACACCAGTTCGTCCATGACGGCGGCGGGCTCCACGTGGTGGTAGATCAGCGATACGTTGATGACCCCGGGCAGCATCTGCAGTGCGTCGATGTGATCCATCACGGCGCGCTGGTTGTCGGTTTCGCACACCATCACGCAGCGGCATTCGCCTTGTATGGCGATGTCCAGTGCGTCGTGATCGTTGACGAAGGCGCTAAGCGTTGGTGCGGCATCCGGGCGATGCAGCACGACCAGGCTGGAGATGTGATGCTCATCCCTCATGGCAGTCCCCTGTGCTTGGCCAAGGTCAGACATGCGGCGGGCCGCTGACAAACATCTGCCAGAACCACACGGCGAAGCCAAAGGCGGCGATAAACATCACCGACAGCACGGGGAAGAGCAAAAGCAGCAACAGGAACGTGGTGCGCTCCTGCTTGCGGGTGCTTGGGTTGGCCGATGGTTCCACGCGCACCTCCCACAGGCTGGACGTTACTTCCCAGATCTGCGCGTTAAGCTAAACCGATCATTCCCCTGGCCCCCTGACCTGGATCAGAGCAGCCA
>NZ_JBFTRY010000249.1:0-4377 GCF_056399745.1 Dyella sp. 01N36 | reverse complement strand
GGCGTGCTCCATCCACAGACGGTTTTGCGGGATGTGCCGACCGCGTTCGGCCCGTACGCGCCGGAGAATTTCGACGGGCACTTCCTCGGGCCGGTGACCGCCACCGAGGCCCTGGTGCGCAGTCGCAATATTCCGGCTGTGTGGGTGGCGTCGCAGCTCCAGCAGCCGAGCTTCTACCAGTTCCTGCGCGATGCCGGCATCAGTCGCATGGCGAGCGAAAAGCATTACGGACTCGCCCTGGTGCTCGGCGGCGGCGAAGTGACCATGCAGGAGCTGGCCGGCCTCTACGTGATGCTCGCCAATCGTGGCGAACTGCGCCCGCTGCGCTTGCTTGCGACCAACCCGCCCAGCAATGGCACGCGCCTGCTCAGCGAAGAGGCCAGCTTCATGGCGATGGACATGCTGCGGCAGAATCCGCGGCCGGACGAGACCACCGGTGCGCAGCCGGATCGTCTGCCGGTGTATTGGAAGACCGGCACGTCATGGGGCTTTCGCGATGCATGGACGGCTGGCAGTTTCGGGCCGTACGTGCTGGTGGTCTGGGTCGGCAACTTTGATGGCAGCAGCAATCCCGCCTTTGTCGGCGTCGACGCGGCGGCGCCGTTGTTCTTCCAGATGGAAGACGCCTTGCGCGCCGCGCAGCCGCAGATGAGCGAACCCCTGCGACATATGCCGGCGCAACTTCGGCGCGTGGAGATCTGCCTGGCGAGCGGCGATCTGCCCAACCAGTGGTGTCCGCAACGCGGCATGACGTGGTTCATCCCCGGCAAATCGCCAATCCGGGTAAGCCAGGTGCACCGCCCGGTGGTGATCGACGATGACACCGGCAAGCCGGCCTGTCCGCCGTATGCAGGCAAGCGGACGCACGTGGAGGTCTACGAATTCTGGCCGTCCGAACTGCAGCGCGTGTTCGTGCTGGCCGGTATCCCGCGCCGCACGCCACCGCGTAACGACAGCTGCGTACAGAGCGGCGTGGACGGCGAGCCTCCGTCGATCACCTCGCCTMTGCGCGGCAGCATCTACGCGCTGCGCCTGAAGTCGAACGGCCAGGATCGCATCGCCTTCAGCGCCAATGCGGACGCTTCGGTGCGCGAGATGTACTGGTTCGTCAACGATGCCTACGTGGGACGCAGCGCGCCGGGCGAGTCGATGTTCTGGCAGCCGGCCAGCGCAGGCAACTACGAGGTGCGCGTGGTCGATGACCGAGGGCGCAGCGACCTCAGGCCCTTGGGCGTGAACGTGGTCGACTGAGGCGTCGTGATCATCGGCATGGCCCAATGGCATGCCGGGGCTGCGCTATGCTTGATGGCCCGATCCGAGACAGCCACACGTCCATCGCATGACTTCGTCACCGGCCGCTTCTTACTACCTCGCCACGGCGACGCCATACGCGCCGTACGCTCCGTTGCAAGGCAAGACCGATGCGCGCGTGGCGATCATCGGCGGCGGTTTTGCCGGCCTGCACACGGCCCTCGGCCTGGCCGAACGCGGCGTCCGCGATGTGGTGTTGCTGGAGCGTGAGCGCGTCGGCTTCGGTGCCTCCGGGCGCAACGGTGGTTTCGTCTTTGGCGGCTACTCGCTGGGCGAGCAGGCGCTGCTCGACCAGCGCGGACAAGAGGCGGCACAGGCCCTGTTCCGACTCACGACCGAGGCGGTGACGCGTATTCGCCAGCGCGTCGCACAGCACGATATTCCCTGCGACCTGGTAGACGAAGGCATCATCTGGGCCAACTGGTTCCGCGATCCCGCCGTGCTGCGCCAACGACAGGAACTGCTCGCACGCCACTACGGCGTGAGCTGGGAATGGCTGCCGCAGCACGAGTTGCGCGGGCGCGTGCATACCACGCGTTACTACGACGGCCTGTACGAACGCGATGCGCTGCATCTGCATCCACTCAACTTTGCCATCGGACTTGCTGGCGCAGCGGCGGCGCAGGGCGTACGTGTTCACGAGAATACCGATGTATGGCAACTGCGGCGGGAGGGCACGCGCTGGCGGATCGAAACCGCGCAGGGTTCGGTCCACGCCGATCAGGTCGTGCTTGCGTGCGGCGGTTATCTGGCCGGGCTGCGCCGTCAGGTCGATCGCGCCATCCTGCCCATCGCCACTTATGTGATGGTGACGGAACCGCTGGGCGACCGGATGGCTGATTGCCTGGAGACGCGGGCGGCTGTCTACGATTCGCGCTTTGCCTTTGACTACTACCGTCCGCTACCGGATAGCCGCCTGCTGTGGGGCGGCCGCATTTCGGTGCGCGATCGCTCGCCGCGTGCGGTGCAGGCATTGCTGATGCGCGACTTGCTGCGTGTGTTTCCGCAACTGAAAGGCGTGGGCGTCGATTACGCGTGGTCCGGCCTGATGAGCTACGCGCGCCACCAGATGCCGCAGATCGGCAGCAGCGGCGACGGTTTATGGTGGGCGCAGGCGTTCGGTGGGCACGGCCTGGCACCGACGTGTGCGGCAGGCGACCTGCTGGCTTCGGCGCTGGCCGAGGGCGATGACCGCTGGAAGCAGTTTGCTCCCTATGGCTTGGCGCCCACGTATCGACCGTTCGGCTACATTGGCGCGCAGAGCAGTTATTGGTGGCAGCAGAGCAAGGACTGGTTCAAGACGAGGTTGGAAGGATGAGCGGCATAAACACAGTCAACGAAATCAGTTGGGCCGATTTCGAAAAAGTGTTGATCGTCGCCGGCACCGTGACGCGCGTCGAGCCCTTTCCCGAAGCGCGCAAGCCGGCGTGGAAAGTGTGGGCGGATTTTGGCCCCTATGGTGAGAAGAAGACCAGCGCGCAGGTCGTGAATCTCTATCGCGCCGAAGATCTGCTCGGACGCCAGATTGTCGGCGTGATCAACTTCCCTGAGAAGCAGATCGGGCCTTTTCGCTCGCAGTTTCTGCTCACCGGATTCCACACCGATGAAGGCGTGGTGCTCACGGCGATCGACCGACCCGTTCCCAACGGCACCCGGCTTGCCTGATTACGCGGGCTGCAACGCGGGTTGCAGCGGCGAGCGACGCCGTATCATCAAGGCCAGTCCCGCCGCGATCAGGCCGGTCACGCCTGCCACCACGAAGGGCTGCAGGTAGTCGCCGTTCTGCGTGCGCAGCGCACCTGCAAAGAACGCGGCGCTTGCGGCACCGATCTGATGACCGGCGGCCACCCAGCCAAACACCACGGGCGCATCGCGATCGCCAAACGCTTCAGAAGCAAGGCGCAACGTTGGCGGCACCGTGGCGATCCAGTCCAGGCCGTAGAACATGCCGAACAGCGACAGACTGGTCAGCGAGAAATCGGAATAGGGCAGCCAGATAAGCGATAGCCCGCGCAGGCCGTAATAGACGAACAGCAGCTTGCGAGGATCGCAGCGATCGGTCAGCCACCCCGACAGCGTGGTGCCGACCAGGTCGAACGCACCCATCATCGCCAGCAGACTCGCGGCGCGCACTTCGGGAATGCCATGGTCGCCGCACATCGCGATGAAGTGCGTGCCGATCAGGCCGTTGGTGGTGAAGCCACAGATGAAGAACGTGGCGAACAGGAACCAGAACGTGCGCTGCCTGGATGCCGTCGCCAAGGTTCCCAGCGCGATGGCGAGCAGGTTGCGACGCGGTGCGGTGTCCACCTCATCTTCAGTCGCGCCATAGGGGCGCAGGCCGATATCCGACGGGCGCTCCGGCAGCAGCCACCAGGCGAGCGGGATCAGCAGGGCGCAGCCCGCAGCGACAGTCCACACCACCGGCCGCCAGCCACCATGTTCGGCAATCGCTGCAAGCGCCGGCAGGAAGGCGAGGGTGCCGGTAGCCGTGCTGGCGGTGAGCAAGCCCATCATCAAACCGCGATGGGTGACGAACCAGCGATTCACCACGGTGGCGCCCAACACGATGGCCACGCAACCCGATCCAATGCCGGAGAACAGTCCCCAGCTCAGCATCAGGTGCCAGGGCTGCGTCATCCAGGCGCTGGCGGAGATTGACAGCGTCATCAGGACCAGGGCCGCGATCAAGGTCCGGCGCACGCCTACGGCCTGCATAAGCGCTGCTGCGAAGGGACCAACCATGCCGTACAGGAAGATGCCCAGGGCGGCCGAGAGGGAAATTGTGTCCCGGCTCCAGCCAAAGGCCTTGCCCAGGGGAAGGATCAGCACGCCCGGCGCAGCGCGGACGCCGGCGGCGGCGAGCAGGGCGAGAAAGATCACACCGGCAACGACGAAGGCGTACTTCTGGCCGAAGGGACGGGTGCGCTGTATAGTCATGTTACCGACCGGTACGTGGAATGGGCGAATCGTACGTACCGATCGGTAACATTGTCAACCCTGATCAGCCATGCCGACCAAACGCAGCCAGACCCCGCCGACCGAACCCACCTCCGACGCCAAACC
>NZ_JBFTRY010000248.1:0-4382 GCF_056399745.1 Dyella sp. 01N36 | reverse complement strand
CTGTACGGTTGATACCCCAGCGGCTGCCCATTTCGCCGAAATGGAGCACGAAGCGCTGGATCAGGGGCGAGAGATGCATGCTTGTCTGTTTTGAATTTTTAGAAAGTTTTGAAAGTTTAGTATGAAACGGGAGAACGTGGCCGGGTTCTAGGGGTGCGGCAAGGTGTCGCTGCCCAGACTTGGGGTTCGCTGCAAGCGGCTCAAAGCGTGATTGTCTGAGTTCCGTAGCCGGGCTGGCCCCAGGCCACTCAATTCGCTTGAGTGGCTGCGGGAACACTTTACGAATTTCCCAGAAAAAGCTTGCAAGCTTAGTGGGAAACCCTTAGTATTCGGTCCCCCGCAGCAGGAAACACCGCTGCAAACCGAGTGGCAGAAAATGGTTGCGGGGATTAACGAGAGTAATCAGGCGAAGTCAGCGAAGTTACCGGGAAAAAGAAATTTCGCAAAATGCTTGATTAAGTTTGAAAAGTTCTTCATAATCTCGTTTCTCTGCTGCAGCAAACGCAGCGACGCGGTAAGCAAAGCGAACCGCAACTAGTTCTTTAACAAACAAACAACCGATAAGTGTGGGCGCTTGATAGCGGATGCGGAAGACTTCGGTCTTTTAGCTTACAAGTTATAAAGTGCTCGCACAGTAAAACATGTTGGTTATGTCCGGGGTGCAAATCACGGATGTAGCCAGTCAGTTTTCTGAGAGTGAGCGACCGCTCGAAAGAGCGAGRTYCKYMRGRAYCACACAGGTATTAAACTGAAGAGTTTGATCCTGGCTCAGATTGAACGCTGGCGGCATGCCTTACACATGCAAGTCGAACGGCAGCACGGGAGCAATCCTGGTGGCGAGTGGCGAACGGGTGAGTAATACATCGGAACGTGCCCTGTCGTGGGGGATAACTAGTCGAAAGATTAGCTAATACCGCATACGACCTGAGGGTGAAAGCGGGGGACCGYAAGGCCTCGCGCGATAGGAGCGGCCGATGTCTGATTAGCTAGTTGGTGGGGTAAAGGCCCACCAAGGCGACGATCAGTAGCTGGTCTGAGAGGACGATCAGCCACACTGGGACTGAGACACGGCCCAGACTCCTACGGGAGGCAGCAGTGGGGAATTTTGGACAATGGGGGCAACCCTGATCCAGCAATGCCGCGTGTGTGAAGAAGGCCTTCGGGTTGTAAAGCACTTTTGTCCGGAAAGAAATCCCTTGCTCTAATACAGCGGGGGGATGACGGTACCGGAAGAATAAGCACCGGCTAACTACGTGCCAGCAGCCGCGGTAATACGTAGGGTGCGAGCGTTAATCGGAATTACTGGGCGTAAAGCGTGCGCAGGCGGTTTTGTAAGACAGGCGTGAAATCCCCGAGCTCAACTTGGGAATGGCGCTTGTGACTGCAAGGCTAGAGTATGTCAGAGGGGGGTAGAATTCCACGTGTAGCAGTGAAATGCGTAGAGATGTGGAGGAATACCGATGGCGAAGGCAGCCCCCTGGGACGTCACTGACGCTCATGCACGAAAGCGTGGGGAGCAAACAGGATTAGATACCCTGGTAGTCCACGCCCTAAACGATGTCAACTAGTTGTTGGGGATTCATTTCTTCAGTAACGTAGCTAACGCGTGAAGTTGACCGCCTGGGGAGTACGGTCGCAAGATTAAAACTCAAAGGAATTGACGGGGACCCGCACAAGCGGTGGATGATGTGGATTAATTCGATGCAACGCGAAAAACCTTACCTACCCTTGACATGCCACTAACGAAGCAGAGATGCATCAGGTGCCCGAAAGGGAAAGTGGACACAGGTGCTGCATGGCTGTCGTCAGCTCGTGTCGTGAGATGTTGGGTTAAGTCCCGCAACGAGCGCAACCCTTGTCTTTAGTTGCTACGCAAGAGCACTCTAGAGAGACTGCCGGTGACAAACCGGAGGAAGGTGGGGATGACGTCAAGTCCTCATGGCCCTTATGGGTAGGGCTTCACACGTCATACAATGGTGCGTACAGAGGGTTGCCAACCCGCGAGGGGGAGCTAATCCCAGAAAACGCATCGTAGTCCGGATCGTAGTCTGCAACTCGACTACGTGAAGCTGGAATCGCTAGTAATCGCGGATCAGCATGCCGCGGTGAATACGTTCCCGGGTCTTGTACACACCGCCCGTCACACCATGGGAGTGGGTTTTGCCAGAAGTAGTTAGCCTAACCGCAAGGAGGGCGATTACCACGGCAGGGTTCATGACTGGGGTGAAGTCGTAACAAGGTAGCCGTATCGGAAGGTGCGGCTGGATCACCTCCTTTCAGAGCGTGCATCTTAAGTCGAGCGTTCACACTTATCGGTTTGTTTGCTGTTACAGCCAAGGGTCTGTAGCTCAGGTGGTTAGAGCACCGTCTTGATAAGGCGGGGGTCGTAGGTTCAAGTCCTACCAGACCCACCAAGTTACGGATGGTGGTTCGACGCTGAACCTCCGGACAGAAGTACATGGGGGATTAGCTCAGCTGGGAGAGCACCTGCTTTGCAAGCAGGGGGTCGTCGGTTCGATCCCGTCATCCTCCACCATTTACCGCGCACTTCGGTGTGCCCCTTGGATTGGTCGTCAAAGGCAAGCGCTTAGGATTGAGCGTTTKCCTTTGGCCTTGGCCAAGACGTTGCGAGACCAAGTTTCGCACGGCTGTTCTTTAACAATATGGGATGTAGTAAAGGTGTCGTGAGCGTTGATGAGACGCTGAAGTACAACACGATACCGGGTTGTGATTGTATCAACCAAAATGYATTTAAGTGATCGAAAGATGACTTGGAATACGGCACAAATGCGAGAACTCATCCTGTAGCGAGCACGGCTTGAACGCAAGTTTGAGACACACTCGTTATAGGGTCAAGCGAACAAGTGCATGTGGTGGATGCCTTGGCGATCACAGGCGATGAAGGACGCGGTAGCCTGCGAAAAGCTTCGGGGAGCTGGCAAACAAGCTTTGATCCGGAGATGTCCGAATGGGGAAACCCGGCCYGAATGGGTCATCCCTGACTGAATACATAGGTCAGGGAAGCGAACGCGGCGAACTGAAACATCTAAGTAGCTGCAGGAACAGAAATCAACCGAGATTCCCAAAGTAGTGGCGAACGAAATGGGAAGAGCCTTGTACTCTTTAGCAGCATTGTTAGCAGAACGGGATGGAAAGCCCGGCCATAGCAGGTGATAGCCCTGTATGCGAAAACAGCGTTGTGGAACTAGGTGTACGACAAGTAGGGCGGGACACGTGAAATCCTGTCTGAAGATGGGGGGACCATCCTCCAAGGCTAAATACTCGTGATCGACCGATAGYGAACCAGTACCGTGAGGGAAAGGYGAAAAGAACCCCGGGAGGGGAGTGAAATAGATCCTGAAACCGCATGCATACAAACAGTCGGAGCCTGGAAACGGGTGACGGCGTACCTTTTGTATAATGGGTCAGCGACTTACATTCAGTGGCAAGCTTAACCGATTAGGGAAGGCGTAGCGAAAGCGAGTCCGAAYAGGGCGTTCAGTCGCTGGGTGTAGACCCGAAACCAGACGATCTATCCATGGCCAGGTTGAAGGTGCGGTAACACGTACTGGAGGACCGAACCCACTAACGTTGAAAAGTTAGGGGATGAGCTGTGGATAGGGGTGAAAGGCTAAACAAGTCTGGAAATAGCTGGTTCTCTCCGAAAACTATTTAGGTAGTGCCTCGTGTCTCACCTTCGGGGGTAGAGCACTGTCATGGTTGGGGGGTCTATTGCTGATTACCCCGCCATAGCAAACTCCGAATACCGAAGAGTGCAATCACGGGAGACAGACATCGGGTGCTAACGTCCGGTGTCAAGAGGGAAACAACCCAGACCGCCAGCTAAGGTCCCTAAGATTGGCTAAGTGGGAAACGAAGTGGGAAGGCKAAAACAGTCAGGAGGTTGGCTTAGAAGCAGCCATCCTTTAAAGAAAGCGTAATAGCTCACTGATCGAGTCGTCCTGCGCGGAAGATGTAACGGGGCTAAGCCAGTCACCGAAGCTGCGGATGCACGTAAGTGCATGGTAGGAGAGCGTTCTGTAAGCCTGTGAAGGTGTCTTGTAAAGGATGCTGGAGGTATCAGAAGTGCGAATGCTGACATGAGTAGCGATAAAGGGGGTGAAAAGCCCCCTCGCCGTAAGCCCAAGGTTTCCTACGCAACGTTCATCGGCGTAGGGTGAGTCGGCCCCTAAGGCGAGGCAGAGATGCGTAGCTGATGGGAAGCAGGTTAATATTCCTGCACCGTCGTATGATGCGATGGGGGGACGGATCGCGGAAGGTTGTCCGGGTGTTGGAAGTCCCGGTCCCTGTATTGGAGAAGGCGCTTAGGCAAATCCGGGCGCGGAATTCAAGGATATGGGGCGAGCGGCCTAGAGCTGCGA
>NZ_JBFTRY010000247.1:0-4400 GCF_056399745.1 Dyella sp. 01N36 | reverse complement strand
CATGCCGATCTCGCAACCCGGCTCGGCCACCTCCTGCACGGCCTTCAGCCAACGATCTCGTGACAGGCGGCGACGCCATATCGGTTGCTCGTGTCGATCAACCCCGTGGACCTGGAAGACCTGCTTGGCCACGTCTACTCCGATGCGCGTAAGCTTCATGGGTGGACTCCTCTTCGCCAGCGACTGGTTCTAATCGCTTCCAGTCTGGCACTCGATGCCGAAGACGGGGAGGAGTCCATCTCATTGCTTCGGGTCGAAAGCAGGCCTTCAACTCACCACTGCTCGTGACTTGATGTACGCACGAATCCGATCCTCGTCCGCGCTGGTTGCCGGGTTGTACACGATCATCCCCAGATCCGGCCGCCCATCAACGGCGAAGGCGGAAAACTCAAGTTCCAGAAGACCCAGTTCGGCATGGTGCAGACGTTTTACACCCTCGCCGTAGGCATTGACGTCGTTGGCCAACCATAGCGCTTCGAACTCCGGACTCAGACGGGACAGCTCTTCAACGAACTGGCCGATCTCCGCCACAGCACCTGCACGCGCAGCGTCGGCACGAAACGCGCCGACAACGAACCGTGCCACGCTTTGCCAGTCTTCCTGCGCGGCGCGTACCCGTGAGTTGGAAAAAATCAGCCGCAGAATATTCCGCTCTGCGGGAGGCAGCGCACCGTAGTCCGTGAGCACCGCAGCCGCTGCGCGGTTCCAGGCCACGACATCCCACAGGGCGGTCTTGACGATTGCAGGACTGACTTCCATCGCCTCGAGTACACGCTGCAGACGGGGCGTGACGCCGTCAACGGCTTTGTAACGGACTTCGGGTGGATGACCAAGGCCGAGTATGAAGAGGTGTTCGCGCTCCGGTTCAGTCAGCATCAGCCCGCTGGCGATACGGTTGAGCACATCTGCCGAGGGCGCGCCTCCCCGTCCCTGCTCCAGCCAGGTGTACCAGGTGGGACTGATGTTGGCGCGTTGGGCGACCTCTTCCCTGCGCAGACCCGGCGTACGTCGGCGCCCACCCGTAAAACCAAAGGCAGCCGGATCGAGTCGGCTGCGCCTGTCCTTCAGGTAAGTGCCGAGCTGATTGTCGATAGACGTGGACATGGCGATCCTGTTGGTTTTTATACCCTGATAATGTCACCGCTTTACCAGTATGCGCGTCGGGATAAGTTAGATCCAATACTCATCGTTGGAGACTTCCCTTGCTCATATTCCTGACCGGCGCGACCGGCTTTATCGGCTCCCGCATCGTGCCGGAGCTGCTCGCGGCCGGGCATCGCGTTCTTGGCATGACACGATCGGATGCGGGTGCACATGCCCTCACTTCCACGGGTGCCGAGGTGCATCGCGGCCATCTGGAAGATCTGGACAGTCTGCGCAGCGGCGCGGCGAAGGCGGACGCCGTGATCCACACCGCGTTCGATCACGATTTCTCCAACTTCGTCGCCAACTGTGAAAAGGATCGACAGGCCATCAAGGCCATGGGCTCGGTGCTGGCAGGCTCTGACCGTCCGCTGCTGATCACCTCCGGAACGGGCATGGGAATCGCCATGCCAGGCAAGCCTGCAACCGAGGATGTCCTCAATACAGAACATCCCAACCCCCGATCAGCATCGGAGATCGCGGGGGCAGAAATGCTAGCGGAGGGTGTCGCCGTGTCAGTCGTGCGCCTTCCGCAGGTGCATGACACGGTGAAGCAAGGCCTTATCAGTCCATTGATCGCTATCGCACGTGCCAAAGGTGCATCGGCTTATATCGGCGAAGGGCTCAATCGTTGGCCCGCTGCGCACGTGCTCGACGTGGCACGGCTTTATCGGCTTGCGATCGAGAAATGCGAACCTGGCGCGCGCTATCACGCCGTTGCCGAAGAAGGCATTCGTGTTCGCGATATTGCCGAAGTGATCGGCGCGGGCTTGGGTGTGCCCGTCATATCCATCTCGTCGAGTGACGCGGCGGATCATTTCGGATGGTTGACCGGATTCGTCGGCATGGATCTATTGGCGTCGGGCGCGTGGACACGCAAAGTGCTGGACTGGCATCCGAGCGGCCCAAGCATGCTGGGCGACCTCAAGCGGATGGATTATTCCGGCGCCCGCTGAGCGGCGGTCACCTTCAACGTTAGGCAACGATTGCGATGCCTGCTTCGGTTCGGAAGCGGCCATTTCACCTTTCCGCGTCGCCCGACGCTAGGGCCCAGTTGGCAGCGTGGCTTTCTCGTCGCGATAGGGATCGGACGGGTCTGGTGCGTTGAGCTCCGCCTTCAGGATGGCGACCTGGTGCGCTGCGTTTGCCCAGTCTTCACTGCGCTGCGCGATCAGTTTTCGGTCAGCCCCTTTGTACGCCGCGGCCGCCGCTGCATCGAAGGAATCCGGGTAAGCCGCGTTTCGGCAACGCGCACGCTTGGTGTTGTGACCGTGGGCCATTTGCCAACCAAAACAGGGGTCCAAAACAGGGGGCAGAGTGGACTTTCCTCTTGTGACGACGCCGGCGCATAAAAAAAAGGGCACTCTGACCCCGGTTTCGCCCTCAAACTGCGATGGCCAATGGCGTGTTGCGAGAGCGTTGGCTACGAGACGCTTGTTGAACTCTGTGCGCGCCCCGGGAGGAGCGACGGACAACCACATCTGCGCTTTGGCCGCGTGGCCAGCATGCAAGTTGGCCAATGCGAGATTGTTATAAGCAATGGTGGCGGTCGAATCACAGGCCTTCCCCGGATCCTCCGCGGATTTGCTTAGACAGTTCTCACGGTCCTCTTCGGAATGCTGCGTTTGCTGTTGATAGAACGCGATGGCCGATTGATAGTCATGCCTTTGGTAAGCCACATCGCCCTTGCGACCACAGTCGGCAGTGCCCTCGCACTGCTCACTGTCCGCCAGAACGGCAACTGGCCTCAGAAGAATGATCAATATAGCGATACCGATAATTCGTGCGACCAACTGCGTACCCATATCCCCTCGCTGAACCATCTTGACAGCCATTCCCGCTTCAAATAACGATCATCGCCACTGGAGGCGGATGTCCGCTTCGGGTCGAAAGCGGTCGCTCAATTCCTTCGCCAAAACGGAACAGGTCACGCGCATATTGAACGCATAGCTATCTATTGCCCGGGATCTGCTTTGGGATCGATGTCGGCACGCGTCGGTTGCGACGGATCGTAGAAGGTGTAGGTGAAGAACTGCTTCGGATCAGAAGGATATGTGCGCTTTGATAGAAATGTCCGTGCTGCAACGACATAACTTTGAGGAACTACCACCTCGACTGCGTGCGTATTGCCGGAACTTGGATCAATGACTTTGGATACTTCGAGCGTATCTATCTTGCCTGCGGGACTAACGGTCACCTGAAAGACAACTGCGTAGAGCTTGGGCGCAGCGAGTGCTGAAGACTGCGCCCAAGCTGTGCTTGCAAGGAGAAAAAGCAGTACCGCGATTAGGGGGCGCATCCTGACCTCACTGAATGACTAACGAAAAATATATGGGATCAGAGGCGTTTCATAGCTAGTCCCCTACAAACTGTCCGCTCCGGGTCGAAAGCGAACATTTCGGCACGCCGACTTAGCTTAGGGCTCCCACCGAGGTAGGAGCGCTACAAGCACCACGAATGCAAAGTAAGCGGCCGGCGCGGTCAATACTCCCAGCCCAAATCGCGCCCAAATACTTCTGGGCCATCGTAGGAACGAGAGCGCAAACCCTCCCAGCGCTATCGCCACATACGGCGCAAACGTCATCACCCACAGAGCGTAGAAGGCAAATATGTCTGATTTCCCTCGCGAGATCAGAAAGCTTGCCGCTATCGCAACGTACAAGCACAACGCAGGGAACAGCGCACCAAGTATCACCGCAACCCTTGGTCGAACCGCGGGCCTTAGAGCCACGAGCACCAACAACCCGACCGGAAGGCCAATCTCTAATGCGATCGCGCCAATGTTCATTGATGTCTCGGTCATGCTCCGCCCTATCGGAGATCAACTATGTTCGTAAGGTCCGTATATGGACTCCTCCCCTTTGCCAAGCATCTCTTAGCTCTGGCGTCCGTGTCGACTGCACACGTATATCCGGCCTCTAGTTGCTGCACCGTCAGGCGGTGCCGGGCCACGATGAGCTAGTCGCGCGTCGGCTCCCAATCGCTTTGGCGTGCTCTGAGCACACGGACCTTTTAGGGTTTTGCCAACGCCGGTTCGACCGGTTCGTCATCACTTCGGGGGCTTCGCAATCGTAAAGGGATTTCCTCGGATGTATGGGTTAGGCGGCCGCCAGCGCCGGTTGGTAGTTCGTACCATGGCGGAGCATGGCCCAGGCCATGCGCGCCGTCTTGTTGGCCATCGCCACACAGGCCACGTTGGGATGAGATCGCGACGCCAGTCGGGTCACCCATCGACTCAGCGGATCGTCGTGTCGCGG
>NZ_JBFTRY010000246.1:0-7641 GCF_056399745.1 Dyella sp. 01N36 | reverse complement strand
CATTGGCGCCGTGCAGGGATTTGCCGATGACCTCATGCGACACGTCTTGCAGCCGTTCAATGCACGCCATCCAGGCATCGCCATCAAGCTGCAGCTGGGCAGCATCAACGACATACTCGGCTGGCTCGAGCAGGATGAGGTTCACCTGGGCCTGATCTACGGGCCTGGCTTCCACTCGCACCAGGGCCGCCTGAAAGAGGTGCGCTCCCAACTGCAGCCGCTATGCGTGGTGGTTTGCGCGCAGCATTCGCTGGCCGAGGTGCCGCTGCTACCGGTTGGGGCGCTGTTCGAGCATCCGTTTGCGCTGGCGCATGCCGGCTTCGGAACACGCAAGATCGTCGAGCAGATCGAGGCCGCCGAGCATCKACGCCTCAAGCTGGCGATGGAATCGGATCACCTGATCTGCCTGACCGGCTTTGCCYKCTGCGGCATGGGCGCGACCCTGCTTCCGGCCTTTGCCGTCTACGACGATCTCCAGCGGGGAACCCTGAAGGCGATCCCCGTGGCCCACCCCTTGCTGACCGAGGTACAGGCGCAGCTGGTGGCCCGACGGGGGCGAGCGCTGCCTGCCGCCGCGCAGCGACTGCAGCGCCACATCGTTCAGCACATGGAGGCGTTCAATGCGTTGAGCGCGTCAGGGTGATCCGCGCCGAGGGGCGAAAACTGCGACACCTGGCGAGTGCCCTCAGGCCTGGATGTAGACCCAGGCCTGTTTGCCCGACTTCAGGCGCACGGCGACACGCTGGTAGTCCGCGACCTCGTAGCGATCAGCCGCGGCCAGCTCGGCCGCGGTGATGCGGAACACCTTGCCGGCGACTTCGTCCGACGGGTCGTCGCTCGGCGCGACGATGGGGTGGAACTGCTCGCCGCTCTGGCGCAGCACCTCGGGATCGCTGATCTCGATCAGCGTCCGGCGATAGCCGGGCATGGCGTCATCTTCGCCTTCGAGCAAACGCCCGAACGACGCGAGCTGCACGCGCTCGAGCTGCAGAGTGCCGTAGGAGAACAACAGCTCGTTGCGGCCCTCGTCCACCATCACCATCATTCCTTTGATATCAATCAATTACGGCGACTTCCTGAGAAAGCCACCGTTGGCCCGGAGCCTGGAACTCACTCCCACTCAATGGTTGCGGGCGGCTTGCCACTGATGTCATAAACGACACGAGAAACACCGCGCAACTCATTGATAATACGATTCGAAACCTTTCCGAGGAAGTCATACGGCAGGTGCGCCCAATGCGCCGTCATGAAGTCGATCGTCTCGACCGCGCGCAGGGCAATCACCCATTCGTAGGCACGGGCGTCGCCGACCACGCCCACCGACTTCACCGGCAGGAACACGGCGAAGGCCTGGCTGGTCTTGTCGTACAGATCCCAGGCGCGCAGCTCTTCGATGAAGATGGCGTCGGCGCGGGCCAGCAACTCGGCGTATTCGGGCTTCACTTCGCCCAGGATGCGCACGCCCAGGCCGGGGCCGGGGAACGGATGGCGGTAGACCATGGCGCGCGGCAGGCCGAGCTCCACGCCGATGCGGCGCACCTCGTCCTTGAACAGCTCGCGCAGCGGCTCGACCAGCTTGAGCTTCATGTGCTCCGGCAGGCCGCCCACGTTGTGGTGGCTTTTGATCACGTGCGCCTTGCCGGTCTTGCTGCCGGCGGACTCGATCACGTCCGGGTAGATGGTGCCCTGAGCGAGCCACTTCACCTGGCCGTGGCCGGCGTTGGTGACCTTGGCCGACTCCTCGTCGAAGATCTCCACGAACAGGCGGCCGATGATCTTGCGCTTGGCTTCGGGATCGGCCTCGCCTTCCAGCGCCTTGAAGTAGCGCTCGGCGGCGTTGACGCGGATCACCTTCACGCCCATGTGCTCGGCCATGGTGGCCATCACCTGGTCGCCTTCGTTCCAGCGCAGAAGGCCCGTGTCGACGAACACGCAGGTCAGCTGGTCGCCGATGGCCCGGTGCAGCAGCGCGGCCACCACGGACGAATCCACGCCGCCGGAGAGGCCCAGCAGCACGTGGTCGTTGCCGACCTGCTCGCGCACGCGGGCGATCTGGTCTTCGATGATGTGCGCGGCGGTCCACAGTGTCTGGCAGCCGCAGATTTCCGTGACGAAACGCTTAAGCAGCGAGGTGCCCTGCTTCGTATGCGTCACTTCCGGATGGAACTGCACGCCGTACCAGCGCTTGTCTTCGTTCTCCATCACGGCGACTGGGATGCGATCGGTGGTGCCGGTGATGATGAAGCCCGGCGGCGCCTTGGACACGTGGTCGCCATGGCTCATCCAGACGTCCAGACGATGCGCGCTGTCGTGATCGCTCAGGCCGGCGAACAGGCGGCTGGTCGGCGCGATATCCACTTCGGCGTGACCGAACTCGCGTGCGTCGGCGGCCTCGGTGGCACCGCCCAGTTGCGCGGCGAGCGTCTGCATGCCGTAACAGATACCCAGGATGGGGAGCTGCGAATCGAACACTTCCTGCGGCGCCTTGGGCGCACCCGGCAACGTCGTCGACTCGGGGCCGCCGGACAGGATGATGCCCTTGGCGCCGAACGCGGCGATCTCGGCCGGGTCGTGATCCCACGCCCAGATTTCGCAGTAGACGCCGATCTCGCGCACGCGGCGGGCGATCAGCTGCGTGTACTGCGCGCCGAAGTCGAGGATGAGGATTTTGTCGCTATGGATGTCGGTCACGGTCCGGCTCCGGTGCGCTGCAGGCTTGCCCTGCCCGCGCTTGATTCAGTGAATGCGAAGGCGACGCGCAAGGGCGTCGCCTCCCGTTAAAACGAATGCGCCGGCCATCAGGCCGGCGCGTATCCCTCAGGAATTGAGCCGGTAATTCGGCGCTTCCTTGGTGATCTGGATGTCGTGCGGGTGCGCTTCGGTGACGCCGGCGCCGGTCACCTTCACGAACTGCGCGTTGTTGCGCACATCGTCGACGGTGGCGGCACCGAGGTAACCCATCGAGGCACGCAGGCCGCCGATCAGCTGGTGGATGATKTTGCGCAGCGAACCACGGTACGGCACGCGACCTTCGATGCCTTCGGGCACCAGCTTATCGGCGTCGGCTTCGTCCTGGAAATAGCGGTCCTTGGAGCCCAGCGCCATCGCGCCCAGCGAACCCATGCCACGGTAGCTCTTGTACTGGCGGCCCTGGAACAGTTCGACATCGCCCGGCGATTCTTCGGTACCGGCAAACATCGAACCCAGCATCACGGTGGATGCACCGGCGGCGAGCGCCTTGGSGATGTCGCCCGAGTAGCGGATGCCRCCGTCAGCGATCAGCGGGATCTCATCCTTCAGCGCGGTCGCTACGAGGTCGATCGCGGTGATCTGCGGCACGCCCACACCAGCGACAACGCGCGTGGTGCAGATCGAGCCGGGACCCACGCCCACCTTCACCGCATCGACGCCGGCATCGASCAGCGCGCGCGCSGCWTCGCCGGTGRCGATATTGCCGSCGATCACCTGCACCTGCGGGTAGCGCTTCTTCACCCAGCCGGCGCGGTCGATCACGCCCTGGGAATGACCGTGCGCGGTGTCGACCACCAGCACGTCCACACCGGCGTCCACCAGCGCTTCGATACGCGCCTCGGTATCGCCACCCACGCCAACTGCCGCGCCGACCAGCAGGCGCTCGAGGCGATCCTTGGCGGCGTTCGGGTTGTCGCGGGCTTTCTGGATGTCCTTGACGGTGATCAGGCCACGCAGCTGGAAATCGTCGTTGACCACCAGCACTTTCTCGATGCGGTGCTTGTGCAGCAGCTGCAGCACTTCGTCCTGGCTGGCGCCCTCACGCACCGTCACCAGCTTCTCCTGACGGGTCATGATGTTGCGCACGGGATCTTCATGCTTGCGCTCGAAGCGCAGATCGCGGCTGGTGACGATGCCCACCAACTGTTCGCCGTCCACCACCGGCACGCCGGAGATGTTGTACGCACGGGTCAGCTGCAGCACTTCGCGAATGGAAGTATTCGGACCAACCGAAATAGGACTGCGAATCACGCCTGCTTCGAACTTCTTCACCAGACGCACTTCGGCAGCCTGCTGTTCGGCGGTCATGTTCTTGTGGATGATGCCGATGCCGCCCTGCTGGGCCATGGTGATGGCGAGGCGGGCTTCGGTCACGGTGTCCATGGCGGCGGACACGATGGGAATGTTCAGGCGCAGGTTTCGGGTGAGCCGCGTGGAAGTGTCTACATCACGTGGCAGAACGGCCGAATGAGCCGGAACGAGGTAAACATCGTCGTAGGTGAGAGCCTCGGCGAGGATGCGCATGCGTTTTGTCCCTCGCTCCGTAGGTTTGTCGCGCACAGGGTGCGCTCCCACACCTAAGGGAGGGCTCAGCCCTGGCGAGCAGCGTCGCGCGCGTCCGCCGCTTCCAGCGTGTTTTCCAGCAGCGTCGCCACCGTCATGGGACCGACGCCGCCCGGCACCGGCGTGATCCAGCTGGCGCGTTCGGCGGCCGTGGCGAAGTCCACGTCGCCCACCAGCCGGCCGTCTTCCAGGCGATTGATGCCCACGTCCACCACCACGGCGCCCGGCTTGATCCATTCGCCCTTGACGAGACCCGGCCGACCGACCGCGACGATCACGATGTCGGCCTGGCGCACGAAGCCTTCCAGGTCGCGGGTGAACTTGTGGCAGCAGGTGGTGGTGCAGCCGGCAATCAACAATTCCAGCGCCAGCGGGCGACCCACGTGATTGGAAACACCGACCACCACCGCGTGCTGACCGCGCACCGGACGATCGGTGTGGCCGAGCAAGGTCATCACGCCACGCGGCGTGCACGGACGCAGGCCGAAGCGGCGCAGTGCCAGGCGACCGACGTTGACGGCCTGGAAGCCATCGACATCCTTGCCCGGATCAATGCGATCGACCAGCGCATCCTCATCGATGTGGTCGGGCAGCGGCGACTGCACCAGGATGCCGTGCACGGCCGGATCGGCATTGAGCTGGTCGATCAGTGCGATCAGTTCTTCCTGGCTGGTGCGCGAGGGCAAGTCGAAATCGAACGAACGGAAGCCCACCTGATGGCAGGCTTTGCGTTTATTGCGTACGTAGACCGAGGAGGCCGCGTCGTCGCCCACCAGCACCACGGCGAGCCCGGGCACGTCCAGCCCCTTGGCCGAGCGCTCGGCAACCCGGCGCCCGATCCGATCCATCAGTTCCTGGGCGATGCGTTTGCCGTCGAGGATACGTGCGCTCATGATCGGGGCTGCCTGCAAAGGAACGTATTATCCCGGCTAGGGCCGGTTAACGCTATTGGCCGTACGCATACAAACGAGATCGCATGGCTGCCACAACACGCCTGACCACCCCACTGGAACTGGACGCCCACGGCATACGTCTGCGGCCGTGGCAGGCCGACGATGCGCAAGCCCTGTTCGAGGCCACCCGCGAATCGATCGCCTCGGTGGGTCCATGGTTGCCCTGGCTGCATGAGGGCTACACCCTGGAAGAGAGCGCCCAATGGATCGCCGACTGCCAGGCCGGCCGCGAGCGCGGCGATGCCTACGCCTTTGGCATCTTCGACGCGCAAGGCCGAGCGTTGGGCGACGTGGCGCTCAATCGCATCGACCCCAAGCGCGGCAGTGCGAACCTCGGGTACTGGGTGCGCCAGTCGGATCAGGGCCAGGGCGTCGCCACGCGCGCGGCTCGCGCCTTGGCCGAATTCGGCTTCGAGGTGTTAGGCCTGGTACGCATCGAGATCGTCATCGCCGTCGACAACGTGGCCAGCCGGCGCACGGCCGAGCGCCTGGGCGCCTTTTTCGACGGCATCTCACCGAACCGGATCATCCATCGCGGCGAGGCCGCACCCGCCGCGGTGTATTCGCTGCTGCCGCCAGAACGCGATGAACCCTCGCCGGGTCCCGTGCTGGAAGATGGCGACCTGCGCTTGCGCCCGTATCGGCCGCCCGACCTGCATGGCTTGCACGCCGCCCTGCACGAGTCGATGGCCACCATCGGTCGCTGGCAGGACTGGTGCACGCCGGCGTACAGCCTGGACGATGCCCGCCACTGGATCGCCAAGACGCGGCTGGCCTGGCAGGGCGCCGGCGACGAATGCGCGCTGGTCATGGCTGATCGCGCCAGTGACGAGCTCATCGGCAGCATCTCGCTCAATCACTGGCAGCCCGAATACGGCATGGCCAATCTTGGCTACTGGGTACGCCAGGCGCGCCAGGAGCAAGGCGTCGCCACCCGGGCGGTGCGCCTGCTGGCACGGCATGCGCTGCAGGCCACGGATCTGCGCCGACTGGAAATCGTGATCGCCGCAGACAATCAGGCCAGTCGCCGTGCCGCCGAAAAGGCAGGCGCACAGTTTGAAAGCATCGCGCGCCAACGGCTCATGCTGCGCGGCGAGCCGCAGGATGCGGCGATCTATTCGCTGATCGCGAATGACTTGCGCTGATCAGCCTGCCGCGGCGCAGAGCTGCACCAGATCCTCGTAGCCGTGGAACGTGGCGCCATCGCCGCAGCCCGGGCAACCCGGATCGCGCGGCAGCCGCGTCTCGCGAAAGCGCATGGCCAACGCATCGAAGTTCAGCAGGCGACCGACCAGCGGTTCACCGATACCGAGGATGAGCTTGAGCGCTTCAGTGGCCTGCAGCAAACCGACGATACCGGGCAATACGCCAAGCACGCCGGCTTCGCTGCAGTTGGGCGCATCGGCCGCGGCAGGCGGCTCGGGGAACAGGCAGCGATAGCACGGCGAGTCCGCGCGACGCGGGTCGAACACGCTCACCTGTCCGGTGAAGCGCTCCACTGCGCCGTAGACCATGGGCAGCTGCAAACGCCGGGAGGCGGCGGCGATCAGATAGCGTGCAGGAAAATTATCCGCACCGTCGATCACCAGATCGTGATCCGCCAACAGACGCTCGACGTTGTCGGCCTGCAGACGTTCGTTGCGAATTTCCACGCGCACGCGCGGATTAAGTGCCGCAAGCGCGATGCGCGCCGACTCGGTCTTGGCCATGCCGACGCGTGCATCGGCGTGTATGACCTGCCTGTGCAGATTGGATCGCTCGACGCGATCATCGTCGATCAGGGTGAGCTGCCCAATGCCGGCGGCTGCCAGATAAAGCGCAGCCGGCGCACCCAGACCGCCCGCGCCCAGCAAGGCGACGCGTGCCGACGTCAACTTCGCCTGCCCTGCTTCACCCACCTGGGGCAACTGGAGTTGGCGCGCGTAGCGTTCGGCGGCATCGCTATCCAATGCACCCATGGCAACAGGCAGGCCTTCCGCCTTCCATTGCTGGAAACCGCCGGCCACTGAGAACACGTGCTGGTAACCCATGCGCTGCAGCGCCTCGGCAGCGAGCAGCGAGCGTTGGCCGCTGCCGCACAGCAGGAGCACGGGCTGGTTGCGATCAGGCAGCAGTTGTTCGATGCGTAGCTCAAGAAAGCCGCGCGAGATACCGACGGCACCGACTGGCAGGCCGCTCGCACGCTCGCCGTCTTCGCGCACATCGATCAGGAAGCTGCCTTGCGCCTGCCGGGCCAGCGCCTCGGCGGGGGTTATCTCGGCAATGCTGGCGCGCAGGGAGGCCAGCCAGCTGTCGCGGTTGAGGCTCGTCATCGCGCTAGCTTACTCCAGCCCACCCGCCCCCTGTCCTCTGTCCTCTGTCCTCTGTCCTCTGT
>NZ_JBFTRY010000245.1:0-4419 GCF_056399745.1 Dyella sp. 01N36 | reverse complement strand
CCACAGGGGTAGGGCTGCCGCTCACCCTTGTGGGAGCGCACCCTGTGCGCGACTCGGCGATCAGACAAGCTGCAAATCTCGCGGCCTTGCCCCCGGAAACACCGACAACAACTGGCTGTTCGATAATCCCCACATTCTTCCCATCACCCCAGCCAACACATCGCGGTAATTGTTGATCACCGGATAGTCGCGATTCTGCAGCAGGCTCTGCGCATTCACGGCCACTTGCTCGCCCGCAATGCGACCGCCGTTCACCTTGCCGCCCAGCACCCAGTACACCGTGCCGTGTCCATGGTCGGTGCCCTTGTTGCCGTTCTCACGGAACGTGCGGCCGAATTCGGACACGACGACCACGACGGTGTTGTTCCATTCGTCGCCCAGTGCATCGGCATAGGCGGCCAGTCCCTTGCCGAGGTTGGCGAGATTGTTGGCCAGTTGGCCGGTGGTATTGCCTTGGTTGACGTGGGTATCCCAGCCGCCGACATCGACGAAGCCAAGCCGATATTGGTCGCGCATCATGGTGGCGATGCGCTGGGTCTCGTCGGCGAAATTCTTGGCGTTCGGCGCGCCGCGATTGGCCTTCACCATCTCGTCCTGCAGCTCCTTGGACACGCTTTGGCGCAGTTCAAGGCCATCCGCCGCGGCGGAGGCCAGCGAGGTATTGCGGTACATGCTGGCGAGAATGCCTGCCTGGCGCTCGTCGTACACCGGTTTGGGATTGCCGCGCAGCGAGATATTGGGAATGTCGCGGCCGCTGCCCTGGARGCTGAGCGGCAGCGCGTCGGTAAAGGCGATCGACGGCACCGTGCTCATCTGTCCCGACAGCCGCGCCATGAAACCCGAGCGGTAATTGCTGCGTTGTGCCGATGGCTCGCCCRATTCGATATTGTCCTGCGTTTCGAAATGGCTGCGCGACAAATCATCGGTGCCGGCAAAGGGAACGAAGGCGACCTGGCGCTTCTGCCATAACGGATAGATGGAATCGCGCAGCACCGGGTTCAAAGCCCAGTTGCTGTCGAGGCCGATGGCGCTGTTGGTGTTGTACGGATCTGGCTTGGCGATGGCCAGGGTCGGACGCGACTCGTAGTAGAAATCGCTGCTATAGGGCACCAAGAGGTTGTTGCAGTCGTAGCCGCCGCGCAGAAACACCAGCAAAAAGCGCGGCGTATTCGCCGGTGCGGCAAACAGCTTGCCGGAGAACGACATCGCCGGTGCGGCAACGGCAGCGGTGGCAGCGGCAAGCAAAAATTCGCGACGATTCATGGCGATGCCTCAGCGATAATTGAAGTCGGGCGACGAGAGCAGGAAGGTGTTCCATTCCTGTTGAGTCGTCGCCTTGGCCAGCGCATCACGCGTGGGCGCGCTCAGCGTCGTATCAAACGTGTCGTAATACAGGCGCGTGGTGAGCATGGGGAAATCGCCACCGCTCTTGGGCTGGCCTTCCGGCGTCAGCAGGCGGTTGTTGCCGGTGCCGATGGCGCCGGCAATCTCAAAACGTTTGGCCATCTGTCCGGAGCTGGACCAACCGGCGCTGTCGAGCGGCCAGCCGTCCGGCGTCAGGCGCCCAAACACCGGCTCACCCAGCTGATTGAGCCAGTTGAGCAGCGGTTTGGCGTTGGCGATCGGTTTGCCGTCATAAGCCATGCGCACCGAGGACACCATGAATTGCATCGGGTCCTTGAACTTCTTGCCATAGCTGGCGGCCAATTCCTTGGACTCGAACATCGTGCGCAACACCTGGGCGATATCGCCATCGGTGTGCTGGAAGGTGTGCGCCATCTTCGCCACCAGTTCGGGTGACGGATCATCGGCAACGAAGTACTCGGCGATTTTCTTCGAGACGAACTGCGCGCACGCCGGCTGTTTGGTGATCAGGTCCACCGCTTCGCTGATTTCATCGAAGCCGCTGCCCTTGATGGTGTGGCCGAGCAACATCTTGTCGCTATAGTCGTGGCGCTTGGGATTGAACTCGAACAGGCCATTGCGTACGACCATCTCGGCAAGGCGAGGGCGCATGACGCCGGGGTCACGCAATGGCGCCACGCCGGCGCCGGTAAGAATCAGGGCGAGCTGCTGCACGTCCTGTTGCGTATAGCCCGAGCCCACGCCCAGCGTGTGCAGCTCCATCAGCTCGCGCGCATAGTTTTCGTTGACGTGGCCCTTCGCATTCTGCGCGTTGTCCAGGAACTCCATCATCGCCGGACTTTCCAGCGTCGCCATCACCAGGTCGCGGAACTTGCCCAGCGCGTGGGGGCGAATCGCGTTCTGCGTATAGTCGGCCGCCACCCAGCGCACACGTCCCTTGGCGCCGTACACGCTGAAATGGTTGAGCCAGAACCACACCATCTGTTCCTTCAGCTGGTTCGGTCCGTAGATGGCGTGCAGCAGTTCGATTTCCTGCGCCTGCTGCAGCAGATCATTGGCGTGTTGTTGCTGCGCTTTCTTGGCGGCGGTCTTGTCATCGCCGTCGGGCATGTTCTTGATCTTCTCCTGCTCGTCGCGCAGGTTGCCCAGCAGTTGCTCGGTCGGCGTATTGGCGGCTTCGTAGGAGTTGATCAGCGACTGGATCGGCGCGGGCAGGTCGTCGCTGATGCGCCCATCGAGTTGTCGGTCGAGCAGGCGGGAACGGCCCAGGTCGCGATATGTGGCGACGGTGGCGCTGTCGAGCTCGAAGCTGTCGCGGCGCAGCCAGTCCACATCGTCCTGTGACAGCGCATGCGCATCGCGTGCCGCTGCGGCGCCGGGACCGAGTACCAACAACAGGCTGCAGGCGGCCAGCCAGGGGCGAATGCCAGGGCGGTTCGGGGTATCACGCATGCGGCGGATGTCCTGAGGTGAGGGCTGGGATTCAGTCATGGGAACGCAGTTCCGCACGCCCGGCTTACCGTGGGGTGCACGGCTCTCGCGATTTTGTTCGGCGCGGATTCATGCGGCGCGCCCCGTCGGCGAGGCGTTTGGTTCGATTTCGTCATACTCGCGAAAGCCAGACGCAGCGGGGGTTGTAACCGATGGTCCATGCACGAAGCAGGTAGGCGCTGTGACACGCCGCAGGTTTCGTCGCGCAAGTCCTTGGTGGCGAGCGTGCCTTGGCAGCGCGGGCGTCGTCAGAATTCGTCGACGAACTCGACGACCGCGCCAAGCAGGGAGGCTTCCACTTCGGTCACCGCGCGCACGGCGTCACTGTGCAAACGATCGGAGGCAAGCACCTCGATCATGAAGAGCTCACTGCCGTTGTCGTCGGGCAGTTCGGTGGAGCTGGAATCGTCGCGCGGGTAGGCGGTCTCGTCGTCGATTTCCTCGACGTGTTCGATGCCATCGATCCCGTGCAGGATCGTGAGCAAGGTATCGGCATCGTCGCGCGTGCCGGTCATGCGGATGCGGATCGTGGGCATCAGGGGCGGCTCCCAGGTTCCTGCGTAAATGCTGCTGCATGGCATGTTCAGGCCAGGTGATCGCCGTCGCTGGGCTATTATTTATCCTTAAGCCGGAGATCGCTTGTGCCCAAGATTTACGACCGCGACTATTTCGACAAGTGGTATCGCCACCCCGACCACACCGTGGCATCAGCCGCTGAGCTGCGCCGTAAAGTCGCCATGGTAGTGGCACAGGCCGAGTACTACCTTGGCCGGCCGGTACGCTCAGTGCTTGATGTGGGTTGCGGGGAAGGGGTGTGGCGTGCGCCGCTGCTCAAGCTGCGTCCCGGCCTGCTTTACCAGGGCATCGATGCGAGTGAATACGCCGTGGCGCGTTATGGGCGCAGCCGCAATATCGGCCTGGCGCGCTTTGGGCAACTGGAATATCTGCGCTTTGACCAGCGCTTCGACATCATCGTTTGCACGGATGTGCTGCACTACCTCAAGCCTGCGGAAATTCGAGCGGGCCTGACCGGCATCAGCGACATGCTCGAGGGCGTCGCCTTCCTGGAAGTGTTCACCAGCAAGGACGGGGTGGATGGCGATATGGACGGCTTCCATGCACGCGCGCCGTCCTGGTATTTGAAGGCGTTCAACGAAGTGGGCCTGATGCCGTGCGGGTCGCATTGTTATCTGGGGCCGCGGTTGGAACGGCGCGTTGCGGCGCTGGAGCGCGCGCAGTCACCCGCTTGATATCTCCCTCTACGAGGTACCTGGCACCCCTGTGGGAGCGCACCCTGTGCGCGACAGCCACGCCTGGGTGTATCGCTCCGTAGGTTTGTCGCGCACAAGGTGCGCTCCCACAGTTTAGAGCTCACGCATTCATCGAGATCGGCCCGATGTCGTGGGGTTCAAATTTGCTTTCTGGGGCCACGGCTGGAGTTGCGTGTTGCGGCGCTGTTTCCCTCCGTGGGACACCGCCGCCCGTGTGACACCGACACCCCTTGTGGGAGCGCACCCTGTGCGCGACGGCCACGCCTGGGTGTATCGCTGCGTAGGTTTGTCG
>NZ_JBFTRY010000244.1:0-4433 GCF_056399745.1 Dyella sp. 01N36 | reverse complement strand
GCGTCGCCCTCGGCACCACCGGATACGGATACAGCTTCACCAACGGTACCGAGATGCCGTCATCCCCCACCACGCGACAATGCGTGCGATTGAGCTGCCGCGGCTCATCGACACCGCAACTGTGCGCGATGATGCCGACCTCGTGCATCAGGTTGGTGGCGTAGTTGGCCACGCGCTCGCTCTTGTCGGCGACCACCAAGCCACGCTGCAGCTTTGGATTCTGCGTGGTCACACCCGTGGGGCACGTATTGCGGTTGCACTGCAGCGACTGGATGCACCCCAGCGACAGCATGAAACCACGCGCCGAATTGACGAAGTCCGCGCCCATCGACAACGCCCACGCCACGTCGTACGCGGTGATGCACTTGCCCGAACAGATCACCTTGATGCGTTCGCGTACGCCTCGCACCACCAGCAAGTCGACCAGTGCGGGCAAGGCCTCGTGCAAGGGCAGGCCCACGCCTTCCATCAAGGTTTGCGGCGCGGCGCCGGTGCCGCCTTCCGAACCGTCGACGATGATGAAGTCTGGTGCGTGTTCGATGCCGCGCTTGCCGATCTCGTCGCATAGATCCGCAATCCATTCCACGCCGCCAAACACCGCCTTGAAGCCGACCGGTTTGCCGGTGAGCTCGCGGATGTGATGGATCGCATCCATCAGCTCCTGCACGTTGCCGATGTCGAGATGACGGTTGGGACTCTGCGAATCCTGTCCCACCGGGATGCCGCGAATCGCAGCGATTTCCGGCGTTACTTTCGCGGCCGGCAATAATCCGCCCATGCCCGGTTTGGCGCCCTGGCCGAGCTTGATGCTGACCATCTTCACCTGCGGGTGCGCACAGATATCCAACAGCTTGTTGTCGTCGAGTTTGCCGTCGGGCGTGCGCACGCCGTACTTGGCCGTGCCGATCTCGAAGATGATGTCGCAGCCGCCTTCCAGGTGGTACGGCGCGAGACCGCCCTCGCCCGTGTCCATCCAGATGCCGGCTTTTTTCGCGCCGCGAGACAACGCACGCACGGCCGGCGCCGACAAAGCGCCGAAACTCATCGCCGAGATGTTGAAGAACGCGGCATGCGAATACGGTTCGCGAGAATAAGGGCCCAGCGTCACCGGCAGCGGATCGACGTGTTTTTCGCCCAGCGCGGGAAATGGCGCATTGACGAAAAACGGCACGCCCTCGCCACGCAGGTCGCGCGTGGAACCGAAGCTGTTGGTGTTGTCCACGTTCTTGGCCGCGCGATACACCCAGGTGCGCTGAGCACGGTTGAACGGCAGTTCTTCGCGATCGCTGGAATACAGGTACTGGCGGAAAAATTCACCCAGGTGCAGAAACCAGTAACGGAAGTGGCCGATCACCGGGAAGTTGCGCAGCACGGAGTTGCTGGTCTGGTTGCGGTCGACCAGCCAGACCACTGCGATGACCACGACCAGCAGCGCCAGCAGCACGAGGAACAGGGCGGCGAAAGTTTCCACCATCACCACCAGCCAATGGGCGAAGCCTGTCGGTTGCATCAATGTCTCCGTATGTTCGGCGTCTTGCAGGTCATCCATGCGGGGCTGGCACGATCTCCGGCACCCGCGACTCGTTCAACGATACAAGCGTATTCCTTTCACGCCATGCGCGAGGGCGTCAAAACGTAACGCGGATGAACTTGGCAGCGCGGATCGCTTTTGCCTTCGCGGCCTCCACATCTTCGTCGCGTGCCAGCGTCACCGCCATGCGACGACGGCCCTTCACGGCCGGCTTGCCGAAGATGCGCAGCTGGGTGTCTGGCTCCTGCAAGGCGTCGGCCAGCCCGTGGTACTGGGGCGCCTCGCCCTCGCCTTCCACCAGCACGGCGCACGATGCCGACGGACCCAGCTGGCGGATCACCGGAATCGGCAGCCCAAGGATGGCGCGCGCGTGCAGCGCAAACTCCGAAAGGTCTTGCGATATCAGCGTCACCAGTCCGGTGTCGTGCGGACGCGGGCTCACCTCCGAGAAGATGACGCTGTCGCCCTTCACGAAAAACTCCACGCCAAACACGCCCCAGCCGCCCAGCGCGCCGGTGATCGCCGCCGCCTGTCGCTGCGCCTCCTCCAGCGCGGCCGCGCTCATCGCCTGCGGCTGCCAGGATTCGCGATAGTCGCCGTCTTCCTGGCGATGGCCGATAGGTGCGCAGAAACTCACCCCATCCTTGTGTCGCACGGTGAGCAAGGTGATTTCGTAGTCGAAATCGACGAAGCCCTCGACGATCACGCGTCCCTTGCCGGCGCGACCGCCCGATTGCGCGTACTCCCAGGCGTGCTGCAACTCGCCAGCCTGGCGCACCACGCTCTGGCCCTTGCCGGAGGAGCTCATCACCGGCTTGATCACGAACGGCAGGCCGATGCTGGTTGCGGCGTCCTGGTACTCCGCTTCGGTGTCGCAAAACCGGTAGCGCGACGTCGGCAGCTTCAGTTCCTCGGCGGCGAGGCGGCGGATGCCTTCGCGGTCCATGGTGAGCCAGGCGGCGCGCGCGGTGGGAATGACGCGCAGGCCTTCTTTCTCCAGCTCGATCAGGGTGGGGGTGTGGATGGCTTCGATCTCCGGTACCACGAGATCGGGCTTTTCCTTTTCGATCAGCGCGCGCAGTGCGGCACCGTCCAGCATGTCGATGACGTGGCTGCGATGGGCCACCTGCATCGCCGGCGCGTTGGCATAACGATCCACGGCGATCACCTCGACCGCGTAGCGCTGCAACTCGATCGCCACTTCCTTGCCCAGTTCGCCCGATCCCAGCAGCAACACCCGCAGCGCATGATCGGAATAAGGCGTGCCAAAGGGCTTCATCGATGTCTCCGCGGAGGTGGCAAAGAACCATTGTAGACGGCAGCTCGCGCGATCGCGCGCGACTGCTTCGTCATCACGCAAATTCCATTGACGAAACACACGGACCGGCATTGACTGTAGGTGCACCGTCCCCACGGAGCGACCTATGCGCTACTGGCTTGCCGCGCTATGGATGGCATTCGCGCTGAGCTCTCCCCCTGTCGCCGCCGCCGGGGCGATGGAGAGCGGGCCCACCAGCAACACGACCTGGATGACAGTCATGCTGGCCGGCCGTCGCATCGGCCATCTGCGGATCGATCGCGTCAGCGACGGCAAGATCATTACCACCACGCAGGACCTGCAGATCGAGATCAACCGTTCCGGCCGCACCGTGCCGATGGCGGTGCTGACCCGCAGCGTGGAGACCCTCGACAGCCAGCCGCTGGGCTTTTATTCGCGCAGCACGCTTTCCAGCTCGGACAGCATCGTCGACGGCCAGCGCCAGGCCGATGGCCGCTACGCCATCACCACCACCGTGGCCGGACTAGCCAAGCAATCGACGCTGGCCTGGCCCACGGGTGCCCTGCTGAGTGATGGACAGCGACAAGCCATGGCTGGGGCGGCCAGTCGCCCGGGGCACTACGCGTTGAACTTGTTTGATCCGGCGAGCCAGGACGTGGCCACGGTGGACATCGAGGTGCTGGGCAACGAGCGCGTGTCGCTGCCCGATGGCGCTGAGGTCCTGAACCACCAGCGCGAAGTACTGCAGACGCCCCGCGGCGTTCAACGCATGGACCTGTGGGTCAATGCACGAGGCGAGACCCGCAAGGGTTCGCTGCAAATGCTCGGCCATCCCCTGGACATGCTCGCCTGCAGCCAGGCCTGTGCGCTGGCCCCGGTGCAGGACATCGACATGCTGCGCGCCTCCATGGTGGATTCGCCGCAGGGACTCTCATCGTCCATGCGCGCGGGCTTCCTGCGCTACGTCATCCACGTCACCGACGGCGATGCGCAGCCCCTGATCAGCACGGACGAACAACGCGTCACCTCGCTGGGGCATGGCAACTGGCTGGTGGATGTGGGCAACCCCGTCGCGGGCGGCCAGCCGGCGCCGGTGCCGGAAGACACGCAGCCCAATGCCTGGGTCCAGTCTGACGCACCGCCGATCCGCAAGCTGGCGGCGCAGGCGGTAATCGGGGCCGAAGACGATCTGCAGAAAATGATCCAGCTGCGCGATTTCGTCAGCGCCTATATCCCGCCCCATAGCCGCGACATCGGCTACGCGTCCGCCATGGAGGTGGTACGGGAGCGTGCGGGCGACTGCAAGGAACACGCCGTGCTGCTGGCGGCGCTGGCCCGCGCCGAACATATCCCCGCCCGCGTGGTGACCGGCATGGTCTATGCCGACCGCTACGCCGACAGCTCGCGCGTGTTCGTGCCGCACGCCTGGGTGCAGGCCTGGGTGCACGGGCGCTGGCAGAGCTTCGACGCTGCCCTTGGGCACTTCGACAGCACCCATATCGCGCTGGACAGCGGCGACGGCGATCCCTGGCACTTCTTCAACCTCGCCAACTTGTTCGGACAGATGCGCATTGCCCAGATCGGCACCGCGCCGGAGCAGACCGCGGCCACCATGAGCGGCAC
>NZ_JBFTRY010000243.1:0-4454 GCF_056399745.1 Dyella sp. 01N36 | reverse complement strand
GAACCCACCTCCGACGCCAAACCCAAGGCGGCCGAACGCATTCGCCGTACCGCGCGCGAACTGTTCTATCGCGAAGGCATACGCGCGATTGGCGTAGAAGAGATCGTGACGCGTGCTGGCGTGACCAAGCCCAGCCTCTATCGCAGCTACGCCTCCAAGGACGAACTTGCCGCCGAATACCTGCGCGACTACGAGGTGGCGTTCTGGAAAGTGTTCGAGGCTGGCGCGCAGATCCATCCCGATGATGCGCGCGCACAACTGATGGCGTACTTCGAAGGGCTGGCTCAACGCGCCACCCAGGCAGGCTATCGCGGCTGCGGTTTGACCAACGCGGTGGTGGAGTATCCCGGCGACGATCATCCCGCGCGCAAGGTCGCCGAGGAACACAAGCAGAAGTTGCGCGAGCGACTGATCGAACTGTCGACGGCGATGGGAGCGAAAGATCCGGCACTGCTCGCCAATGGCCTGCTCCTGCTGCTCGAGGGTACGTATTCCTCGGGCCAGCTATTCGGACCGCATGGCCCCGCTGAATCGCTGGTCAAAGTCGCCAATCAGTTGATCGACGCATCGCTGCCTTGATCTTTAGCTGGCGCGGCGCTGCTGATCCAGCCAGATGCCGAGGCCTTGCGCGTTGAGCTCCACGTCCATGCCCAGGATCTCCAGCAGTTGAGCGCGGTCACCCGACCAGCCATGCGCTTGCGCGCGGGTCAGATAGAGCTCGGTCAACGCGGTTTTCATTGCCTCATGGCGCTGTGCGGCATCTGTTGATGCATCGCCGGCGGATCGGGCGATGGACACCATCGCATCGATCTGCGCGTGCAAATCATCGGCGAGTTTTTCGACGCCTTCGACGCGGTCGTAGTGGGTGAGATACATCGCCAGCGGTTGCAGCGCGATCAGTCGATTGATCGAGGCATGCAAGGCCTTCGGGTCGAACTGCACCGGCGATGTGGTCGGCAGGATGAAAGGGCCTCTCGCCGTATCGAATTCGCGATACGACAAACCAAACGTGTCGCCCGTGAAGCACACCCGCGCGCGTTCGTCGTAAACGCTCAGATGATGACGTGCGTGTCCAGGCGTATCCAGGCAAAGCAGGGGACGACCCGATAGCGAAACCACGTGCCCATCCGGCGCTTCAACCACGCGCTCGGCGGGAATGGGGCGCAGCCGGCCATAGGTGGTCTCCATCACCTCTTGGCCATAAACCGCCGATGCACCCGCCCACAGTTGACTGGGATCGATCATGTGCCGCGCACCGCGTGGATGCACAACAAGACGCGCATTAGGCAGCTGCGCGATCAACTCGCCGGCGCCGCCGGCATGATCGAGATGAACGTGGGTGAGAATCAGCCAGTCGACGTTGGCCGGCGCAAGCCCTGCCGCGTCCAGCGCGTTGAGCATGTTGGGCACGGCATAGTTGGTGCCGCAGTCGATGAAGGCCGCGCGGGCGTTTTCCACCAGCAGATAGGCCGCATCGAAGTGCGGGCGCACGAAACCGGTGTCGATCGTATGAATGCCGTGTGCCATCGCCAACCTCGCGCTGTGGGATCAGGCGAGGTTAGCAAGGTCGCTGCGGTGGTTCACTCCCACCTTGGTCGACGGAGGATGGACGGCGCCATCCTCCGCCAATGCTTACGCTGCCGTATCGACCAGCACCAGCTCGGCATCTTCCAGCGCCGTCACGGTAAGTTTCGATTCGTCGCGAATCGCAGCGCCGTCACGCGCATCCAGCGCCACGCCGTTCACTTCGATCTTGCCCTTGGCGGGGACGAGATAGGCGTAGCGGGTGGTGTCCAAGTCGTACACCGCGGTCTCGCCGGCTTTCAGCGTCGCACCCAGCACGCGCGCATTCGTGCGCAGGGGCAGGGCATCGGCGTCATCGTTGAAGCCGCTGGCAAGCGTCACGAAGCGGCCGGAACGATCGCCCGGCGGGAACGGCTTGGTGCCCCACGACGGCGGCTTGCCGTGCTCATCGGGAATGATCCAGATCTGGAAGATCTGCGTATTGCCCGATTCCAGGTTGTATTCCGCATGCGTGATGCCCGAACCGGCACTCATCACCTGCACATCGCCAGCCACGGTGCGGCCTTTGTTGCCAAGATTGTCCTGATGCGTGATGGCSCCTTCGCGCACATAGGTGATGATTTCCATGTCCGCATGCGGATGCGGCGGAAAGCCCGTCTGCGGCGCGATGGTGTCGTCGTTCCACACGCGCAGCGCACCCCAGCCCATGCGCGCCGGGGCGTGATAGTTGGCGAACGAGAAGTGATGCTTGGCGTCGAGCCAGCCGTGGTTGGCTCCGCCCAGGCTATTAAAAGGTCGGCGGTCGATCATGCTGCACTCCTGATAGTGGGTAGCGCCTAAAAGCGCCTGCACACAAGATAAGCCCGCGCCGCGTAGTTACCAGTCACTGCAAAGGGAACGGACTGTTGCCGGAATACGCTTATGGGGTGGCGGCGGGTTGCGCCGCGAGGTTTCGAGACGCCGACCGCAGGGCTCGGCAGAATGATGAAAAAAGTCTTGCCAGACTCTTCACAAATGCCTTCGTTCTGCTATTATTTCCGACTCAGACGCGGGAATAGCTCAGTTGGTAGAGCACGACCTTGCCAAGGTCGGGGTCGCGAGTTCGAGTCTCGTTTCCCGCTCCAGTTTTCGGCAAAACCTCGGCATTCCGGGGTTTTGTTTTTTCAAACGGATGGTGACTGTTTCAGGTTACGATCCGTGCGCAATGGCCTGGTGGCAGAGTGGTCATGCAGCGGCCTGCAAAGCCGTGTACGCCGGTTCGATTCCGACCCAGGCCTCCATTGCGCACCAGTATCAACCCGCCGCCAGGCGGGTTTTTTCTTGGCCGCATCCCTGCGAGCGCCCGTCGCACGCGTGCTAGGATGCGCATCCTTCCGTATCGGMCCGGATGGCGAAACTGGTAGACGCAAGGGACTTAAAATCCCTCACCCGCAAGGGTATCCCGGTTCGATCCCGGGTCCGGGCACCATTCGCACGATCACCGCTGCGATTCGCACTATCGAGGGATGTCATGAGCGGCATCAGACTTCTCGGCCCTTTTGAGGATCGCGTTGCGGCGCAATTGCCCGAAGGCTTTGTCGTGGGCCAGTGCAAGAGTGCCGGCAGGATCGAGCAGGGTGCTGTCATCCATGGGGTGGCTCGTCGCGTCGGCGAACAGCAGTGGACTGATGAGGATGGCCACGAGATGACCGTGATGGTCGAGGATTTCGACCTTGACGCGGTGGCCTTACGGAACTGGTCAACCGGTGTCGAATGAGCTCGTCGGCGTGCTGGCGATGAGACATGTAAGGCAATGCCCTTCACGTCGGTAGGCCCTTATTGCGGATCTGTTTTTTAAGTAGTTCAGCTGCTTGCATTAACCCAGGTGGCGGCCTATGGTCATTAGGACAAACCCAAGGAGGGAGACTGGTGATCAAGGTAGTTTTAATTGACGATCACGAGCTGGTGCGCACGGGATTCAGGATGATCCTGCAGCAGCAGCCGGATATTCAGATCTGCGGCGAAGCGGGAACTGCCGAAGAAGGGTTGAGACTGATCCGCGCAAAGGCGCCGGATATCGCCCTGGTGGATGTCCATATGCCCGGCATGAGCGGCATCGAGCTGACCGAGCGCGTATCGCGCTCCAAGCTGGCCACCCACATCATCATCGTCACCGTGGTTGATGACGCACGCTTTCCTAAGCGCTTGCTCGATGCCGGCGCGCTGGGTTATCTCACCAAGGGTTGCACGTCCGACGAGCTGCTCGACGCGGTGCGTCAGGTCGCGTCCGGTCGACGCTATCTGGCCCCGGCGGTGGCGCAGCAGCTGGCGCTGGCGACGTTGGACGGGGAAGGTTCTCCGTTCGATGCCTTGTCCAGCCGTGAGCTCGAGGTGGCCATGATGCTGGTCCGTGGCAAAGCCCTGACCATGATCGGCGAGCAGCTCAATCTCAGTCCCAAGACCGTATCCACCTATAAGCAGCGCCTGATGGAAAAGCTGCAGGTGGATCATGTGATCAGCCTGGCGCATCTGATGACGATCCACGGCCTGCTCGATACCCACAACAACCAGGTGGGCAACAACCAGCCTGGCGGCTGATCTTCTCGCAGGGCAGGCATAAAAAAAGCCGGACATTCGTCCGGCTTCTTTTTTATCGACTAGACGCGTCCTCAACCGTGCGAGGAGGCGTCCTTCTTGACGTCGTCTGCCGTTTCTTCGCTAACCGCATGCGGCGCTGCGGGCTCGACGGCCTGCGGCTGCGACAGTGCGGCATGCGCCAGCAGATCGCCCTGTGCAGGCGACGCCACTGGCGTCGCTTCGGGCTCAACCATGTGCTCGGCCTTGACCGCTACCTCGTTGTGCTCGGCCACCGCGGGAGCGGCAGGCTCGGCAACGGCAGCGTGACTGATCGGCGCCGACACCGGCTCGATCTTCGGCGACACATCGAGATG
>NZ_JBFTRY010000242.1:0-4469 GCF_056399745.1 Dyella sp. 01N36 | reverse complement strand
CATCAACGCGAAAACCTTTCTGCTGGCATGGACGGGCAACTGTCCAAGGAAGAATTGCGCTTTCTGCTGCGCCGGCTCGATCACGATGCGTCGCTGCAGCAGGAGTGGTCCCGCTATCACGTCGCCCGTGACGGTCTGCGTCGCGAGTTGCCGGCGCTGGCCTCCGCGGATTTTGCTACCCGCGTGATGCAGGCGATCGAGCGCGAAGGCGTCACCGTGCAGCAGGGCAAGCGGCGGCATTGGCTGCACTGGTCTGCCGGCGGCGCGATTGCCGCTGGCGTGGCTGTGGCCGCGCTGATGGTGGCCCAGCCGGCCGGGCAGGGCGCTGATCGTCTCTCGCCGCAAGTCGCTTCGGCAGCGGCTCCGGCCGCACAAGGCAACACCCAGGTCGCGCAGGCGGAATCGCCGGCCGTGGCGCCGCCGGGGCTCAACGTCTATTCCGAAGTGCCGTACAAGATGAGCCAGCAGGCCTCGGCCACGCTGGAGGGTGACAGTGGCACGCCGCTGTATTCGCGCAACAGCCTCACGCCCTACCGCGTCGCACGCTATCCGGTCGTCAGCAATGGCGATGGCCGCTACCTGCTGCTGATTCACCCGGACCAGCAGCCCGCGCAGTCCGCCGCCGGACCGCAATGATCCCAGGCCGTGTGTCCCTTGCCGCGGCCTGATCGTTCCCTTTCACCCATCCATGCCTGCCTGATCTGCGGGCTGGCATGGTGTGCCCGAGACGCAGAAGGAGAGTAGTGCATGAATCGACTTGTCTTGCGGACGCTGTCGTGCAGCGTCTTGATGAGCTTGGCCCTGGCCGGCGGCGTGCAGGCCCAGAGCGCGGCGCCGGCGATGTCGGGCCTGCCCGATTTCACCGGCATCGTGCAGAAGAACGCGCCCTCGGTGGTGCACGTCGAGGCCAAGTTCAACGGCAAGAAGCAGACGAAGGCCCGTCAGGGCGCGCGTGGCATGCCCGATGCGCCGGACGATGACGACGATCCGCAGATGGACATGCTGCGGCGCTTCTTCGGCATGCCGATGATGCCTTCGCCGGAAGAGCAGCAGCACACTTCGCTGGGCTCGGGTTTCATCATCTCCGGTGATGGCTATGTGCTCACCAATAATCACGTGGTGGACGGCGCCGACACGGTGACCGTGCGCCTGCAGGATCGCCGCGTGCTCACGGCCAAGGTGGTGGGCAGCGATCCGCAATACGACATTGCACTGCTCAAGGTGGACCCGAAGGGCGGCCTGTCGCCGGTGTCGATTGGCGACTCGCGCACGCTCAAGCCGGGCCAGTGGGTGTTGGCGATCGGTTCGCCGTTCGGTTTTGATTACACCGTGACGCAAGGCATCGTCAGTGCGGTGGGACGCAACCTGGGCAGCCAGGATCAGCCGTATACCTCGTTCATCCAGACCGACGTGCCGATCAATCGCGGCAATTCGGGCGGTCCGTTGTTCGACCTGCAGGGCCGCGTGGTCGGCGTCAATTCGCAGATCTATTCCAATACCGGCGGCTACCAGGGCGTGGCCTTCTCCATTCCGATCGACGTGGCCATGAACGTGGTCAAGCAGATCAAGGAGAAGGGTTATGTGTCGCGCGGCCAGCTGGGCGTGATGGTGCAGCAGGTCAGCGACGACATGGTCAAGGCGCTGAAGCTCGACAATGCGAGCGGCGCGGCCGTGACGCAGGTGAACAAGGGCAGCGCTGCCGACAAGGCGGGCATCCGTCCAGGCGATGTGATCCTTGCGTACAACGGCCAGAGCATCAATCAAAGTGCGGACCTGCCGCCGCTGGTGGGCCAGACGCCCCCGGGCAGCAAGGCCACCCTTGAGATACTGCGTGACGGCAAACGCGAGAATGTGCCGGTCACAGTGGCGGAAATGCCGCGCGACAAGAACGCCAAGATGGCCGCCGCCGACACAGAGCAGCCGGCGGCCAAGGCGGCGGCCAGCGCCCTGGGCCTGTCCGTTCAGGATCTTGACGGCGACAGTCGCCAGCAGCTTGGCCTCAAGGCTGGCGAAGGCGTGGGTATCAGCCAGGTGAGCGGTGCGGTGGCGACGCGGGCCGGCTTGCAGCCGGGCGACGTGATTCTGATGGTCAACCAGACCAAGGTGGGCACGGCAGCGGCTTTCCGCGAGGCCACCAAGGGCGCGAAGCCGGGCGATACCGTGCTTTTGCTGGTCCGCCATGGCGACCAGAGTGGATTCATCGGGCTGACCGTGCCCGGTGGCAAAGACGACTGACGTCACCGTGGCGGCGATGGCAGTCGCCGCGCGGTGACGGGTCGTGTTCCGGTCGCGTAGGGCCGGAACCAGCGGAGCGATGGGCGCTTGGGCCACCATCGCTCTTTTGGGAGGGATCGCGTGACGCCTCGCAACGAGGCGTTCCGATCTCGCTTATCCCCTTGAGATAGCCCGCTTTTCCCGATGCCCGAAGTGGCACGGTTCCATGCGATAATGCTGGGTTCGTGTGACCATCCCGGTCATGCGCTGCCTGCGCGTACCGCAGATCAGTGAACGCCGCTAGCGTGCTCCATGGAACTGATTCGAAATTTCTCCATCATTGCCCATATCGATCACGGCAAGTCCACCTTGGCGGACCGCATCATCCAGATCTGCGGCGGCTTGACCGAACGCGAGATGGAGGCGCAGGTGCTCGACAATAATCCGATCGAGCGCGAACGCGGCATCACCATCAAGGCGCAGTCGGTGTCGCTGCCGTACACGGCGCGCGACGGCAAGACGTATCAACTCAATTTCATCGACACCCCGGGACACGTCGACTTCTCTTATGAAGTCAGCCGCTCGCTGGCTGCGTGCGAAGGCGCGCTGCTGGTGGTGGACGCTGCGCAAGGCGTGGAAGCGCAGTCGGTGGCCAACTGTTACACCGCAGTGGAGATGGGGCTGGAGGTCGTGCCGGTCCTCAACAAGATCGACTTGCCGACGGCCGACCCGGAGAAAGTGAAGGGCGAGATCGAGGCGGTGATCGGCATCGATGCCGACGACGCCGTTGCGGTGAGCGCCAAGACCGGCCAGAACGTGGTGGAAGTGCTCGAGGCGATCGTCGCTCGCATTCCGCCGCCGAAGGTGGGCGATACCGATCGCCTGCAGGCGCTGATCATCGACTCCTGGTTCGACAATTATCTGGGTGTGGTCTCGCTGGTCCGCGTGATGCAGGGCGAGATCAAGCCGGGCGACAAGCTGCTGGTGATGTCCACCGGCCGCTCGCATGAAGTGAGCGAAGTGGGTGTATTCACGCCCAAGCGCAAGAAGCTCGACAAGCTGTCCCCGGGCGAAGTGGGCTGGATCAATGCGTCGATCAAGGACGTGCACGGCGCGCCCGTGGGCGACACGCTGACGCTGGCGRCCAAGCCCGCCGAGAAGCCGCTGGCTGGCTTCCAGACCATGCAGCCGCGCGTGTTCGCCGGTTTGTTTCCGGTATCGGCCGACGACTATCCGGCGCTGCGCGAGGCGCTCGACAAGCTGCGCCTGAATGACGCCGCGATGTTCTTCGAGCCGGAGAGCTCCGAGGCCATGGGCTTTGGTTTTCGTTGCGGCTTCCTCGGCATGCTGCACATGGAGATCGTGCAGGAGCGCCTGGAGCGCGAGTACGACCTGGACCTGATCAGCACGGCGCCGACCGTGGTGTACGAGGTGCTCAAGAGCGACGGCTCGATCTTGATGCTGGACAATCCGGCCAAGCTGCCGGCGTCGCATCTGATGCAGGAAATCCGCGAGCCCATCATCGTCGCCAGCATCCTCACGCCGGCCGACTACATCGGCAACATCATCACGCTGTGCGAGGAAAAGCGCGGCGTGCAGCGCTCCATCCAGTACCTGGCCACCCAGGTGCAGATCASCTATGARMTGCCGMTSGCCGAAGTKGTGCTSGACTTCTTCGAYMRSCTGAAGTCGGTGTCGCGTGGCTATGCATCGATGGACTATCACTTCGWGCGCTTCGAAGCCGGCCCGTTCGTGCGCGTGGACGTGCTGATCAATGGCGACCGGGTGGATGCGTTGAGCCTGATCGTGCACCGTGTCCATGCCGAGCGCCGTGGTCGCGACCTGGTCGAGCGCATGAAGGATCTGATTCCGCGCCAGCAGTTTGACGTGGCCATCCAGGCGGCCATTGGTGCTCAGATCGTCGCGCGCTCCACCGTGAAGGCGCTGCGAAAGAATGTGCTGGCCAAATGCTACGGCGGCGACGTCAGCCGCAAGAAGAAGCTGCTGGAGAAGCAGAAGGAAGGCAAGAAGCGCATGAAGCAGGTGGGCCGTGTGGAGATTCCGCAGGAAGCCTTCCTTGCCGTCCTGAAGGTGGATAAGTAAAGCTGAGCTTGTTGCAGCGATGGCGGGACGCCTTCTGGCGCCCGACCGATCGATGGTTCCCTGTCACACCCTCGTTCCACTGCTCCTGAGGAGCTTTCAATGGATTTTGATTTTTCGGCGATTCTGCTTGGCCTGACTGTGCTGTTCGGCGT
>NZ_JBFTRY010000241.1:0-4562 GCF_056399745.1 Dyella sp. 01N36 | reverse complement strand
GGGCCGTAAGGGCGGAATCCAAGCCGCCGCCCGGCCAGCCCTTGTGGGAGCGCACCCAGTGCGCGACGGGGTTTTCAGGGGAAACCGGGCCGCGGGCGGCCCGTCGCGCACAGGGTGCGCTCCCACAGGGTGTTCAAGGCTGTCGGCTCACGGCGCCCGTCACTTACGCTTCGCCCGCGGATGTGCCGCGTCATACACCTTGGCCAGATACTGGAAATCCAGGTGTGTATAGATCTGCGTGGTGGCGATATCCGCATGGCCGAGCAGCTCCTGCACSGCGCGCAGGTCGCCGGAGGATTSCAGCATATGGCTGGCGAAGGTGTGGCGCAGCAGATGCGGATGGATGCGTTTGGCCATGCCTTGCTGCAGCGCCAGCGTCTTCAAACGTAGCTGTACGGTACGCGGATTGATGGGCGCACCGCCGCGGCCTTTGAACACGGGCTGCTCGGGAACCACGCCTTCCGCTTCGCCCAACGCACGCAGTGCAGCGACCGCGTGGCGGCCGACCGGCACGATGCGGGTCTTGTTGCCCTTGCCGAGCACGCGCACTTCGCCGGCGTGCATGTCCAGATCGATCCAGCGCAGCCCGGTGAGCTCGGACAGGCGCAGGCCCGAGGAATAGAACAGTTCCAGCATCGCGCGGTCGCGCAGATTCAAAGCGCCTTCGCTCTGCGTTTCCACCAGCGAAGTGGCCTCGTCCACGTCGAGCACCTGCGGCAGCTTGCGGTGCACCTTGGGGCCGCGCACGCCGGCCAGCGGGTCATGCTCGAGCAGACCTTCGCGGGTGAGCTGGCGAAACAGGCTGCGGCAGGAGGACAACAGGCGCTGCAGGCTTTTGGGTGCGAGGCCAGCGCGGTGTTCGCCGGCCACGAAGCCGCGCATGCGGTTGGGCTCGAGCGCGCTGAAGTTGGCGATGCCCTGCGCCTCCATCCAGCGCAGCAGCTTGGCCAGATCGCGGCGATAGCCATCGACCGTATGCACCGATGCCTTGCGTTCTCCCGCGAGTCGCGAAAGCCAGGCGTCGACCTGGGCCTGCGGGTGAGACATAAGTGTTACATGACTTCCTGGGCGCGGCGCAGCGCGGCGGTGACGGTGCCTGCGATCATCTTCAGGAACACCGTGCCCATGCCCGGCTGGAAATGGTCGGCATCACCGCTGCCAATGGCCAGGATGCCGAACTCGCCCAGCGGCATCATCGCGGCGGAGCGGATTTCCGGCGCGTGGTCGCCGAACAGGCGGTACAGGCGTTCGGCCGAGAGGCGGCCGGCGACCGGTTCGTGGTGCGCCATGAAATCGGAAAACTCAGGCACCTGCGAGCGCCCGCCCGGGATATGCACCAGCCAGTCCGCCGGCGGCAGCCCGATCGGGCCGAACAGCATCAGGCGTACCTGGTCGGTCTGAAAATCCTCCGCGAGCCGCGCCACCACGCTGCGGGCCGCCACGGCGGGTGTTCCAGCGCGCAGCACGGCGAGATTGAGCTCGTGCACCCGCTGCATCAGCCGCTCGTTTTCGGCGGCGATGGCGATCAGGCCGGCCAGCTGCTTCTCCAGCTCCGCGTTCTTCTCGCGCAGGCTCTGCAGCTGATAGACCGCCAGCGAGGCGACACGGCCCTGCTCGCGCGGCAGCGTAAGCTGGGCCGCGATATCGGGATAGTCGGTGAGAAACTCCGGATGGTGCCGCAGAAAAGCCGCGACGTCGCCGGCGGAAAGCGTGTCGACAATGGCGGTTTCGGACATGGCTACCTCAGGGGAGTCGATGCGTTGCGGGCCGAGTGTGCGTTGTTCCGCTATCGGCTTTCAACCGACATGGACAGAAAGTCGCGTCAACCCAGCCATTCGCCTTCGAAAACGAACGTAGCCGGCCCGGTCATCCACAGCGTATGCCCCGGCCCCGCCCATTCGATGGTCAGGGTGCCGCCGGGCAGCGTCACCATCACTTTCTCGTCGACTTCGTCGCGCAGGCGAAGCACCGCCATCGCGGCGCAGGCGCCGGTACCGCAGGCGAGCGTCCAGCCGCTGCCGCGTTCATGCACGCGCAGGCGCAACTGGCCCCGATCGACCTGCTGAACGAAGCCAGCGTTGGCGCCTTCTGGGAAACGACTATGCGTGGTCAGCATCGGGCCGACCCGATACAGCGATGGCGCCTGCAAGTCAGGCACCACCACGACCGCATGCGGATTGCCCATCGACAACGCACCGATCTCCAGCACGTCGCCGCCCACTTCGATGGCGTAACGAGCCGCCTGGAGGTCGGCACGGAACGGAATGCGCTCGGGCTCCAGCGTGGGCACGCCCATGTCGACCGTCACCTCGTTCGGGCCACTCAGACGCACCGTCACGGGCCCGGAGGGGCTTTCCAGCCGGATCATGTCGCCGATCGACAACTCACCCGCACGATGCAGCCACGCCGCCACGCAACGCACGCCGTTGCCGCATTGGCCCGACGGCGTGCCGTCCGCATTCCAGATCCCGTAGTAGAACGCACAACTGGGATCGCGCGGCGGCTCGATGCTGATCAGCTGGTCGAAACCCACGCCCATGTGCCGGTCGGCGATGGCGCGGATCTGCTCTTCGTTCAGTGCAAACGCGCGCTGGCGGCAATCGACCATCACAAAGTCGTTGCCGATGCCGTGCATCTTGGAGAACGGAAGCTTCATTACATGAACTTGCCGCCGGTGATCCGGCCGTTGGCGTCGAGTTCGGCGAAATAGCGGCTGTTGTTGCTGCGCATCTCACGCGTGGCGATGGTGCCCGGCAGGACCAGCAGCACATCCGGATACGCGGCCTTGAACTGCTCAGGCGTGGGATGTGCGGCGATAAAGGCGTCGAACGCCGTCATATCAGTGACAAAGCCGTGCACGGGCACAGGCGTCAGTGCCGCCGGAACCACTGCCGGTATGGGCTTGGCTGCCGGCGCGACGGGCGTAGCGGGATGCACGGTGGCCGCGGGCGTAGCCTTGGGCATATAAAGCGGTCCCTTGTTGCCGCATGCGGCGAGCAGGGCAAAAACGGAGCACAGCGAAAGCAGCAGGAGTGATCGGCGCATGTCGGGGTATCCGGCGGGAACCCGGTCAGTATAGGCGAGCCGCCGCTTTTGAAGCGCCGCCGCCCGTGAATGGCGCGTCAGCCGTTATGATGCCGCCGTCGCCGCCGCGAGCGGTTTGAATGCACAGAAGTACAACGATGGATTGGACCGCGCTGCTGCGCCTCCCTTCGACGATCCTGCTGATCCTGGCCGCGGTCGCCCTGCTGTTCACCTTGTTTCAACTGGTGGCCTTGCGCCAGCGCCTTGATGACAGGCAGCGCCTGGCAGCCGCCGGTCGTTCCGTGCTGCTGCTCGTGGGTTTCGCCATCACCCTGATACTGACGGGCATGGGCTTCGCGTTGCGCGGCTATCGCCTGCTCAGCGAAGAGACGCCGGTAGTGGAGATCGACGCACACATCCTTTCACCGCAGCGCTGGTCGCTCATCCTGCATTGGCCTGACGGCGCTTCCCGCCGCGTGGAAGTGGCCGGCGATGCGTGGCGCGTCGAGGCCGTGGTGCTGAAGTGGAAGCTGCCCACGATGCTGGCGGGCGTGCCGCCGCTGTACCGGCTGGATCGGTTGTCGGGACGCTACGACGACCCGAACGATGAAATGCATGGGCCGCGGACCGTGGTCGATTTCCGTGAAGGCGGCAGCTTCGATCTGCTCGATCTGCACAAGCAATATCCGCGCTGGGTGCCGGATGTGGATGTGTTGTTTGGCAGTGGGGTGTTTTTGCCGCTGGTGGATCAAGGGCATTACACGGTGAGTCTGATGCGCACGGGGGCGTTGGTGGCGCGGCCGGATGAGGCGACAGAGCAGCGCATCGCGCAGCCGTTTTGAGGTTGGGGTTTTGGGAATTGAGCGAGGGGGGAATCTCGCTTTGTTGCGTGGAGGCGGAGCCGCCCTCCGGTAGTTGTCGTTTCCAAGCGGCGGAAATTCGCTTGTTGTCCCAGCGCTGGCCGCGTTTTGCTCGTCATCCCGGCGTAGGCTGGAAGCGCTCTTCAACAGCCGAATGGCTGGTCATCCAGAGCCTCAGTGTTTGGTTTTAGCGATACGGCGACCTGGCTCGCCTGCCGCGGGCTTCCGACCTCCTGCCGGAGGCCGGGTCACTTTTCTTTGCTTGCCCACGCACGCGCTTCGAGCGCGCGCGAACGGCGAAGCCGGCCCGAAGGGCGGAGGGCAGGATGCCCGGAGTAAAGAAAAGTAACCAAAAGAAAGGGCCCCCCGGATGGCGCGCCTTCCGGGCCGTTGGCCCTCCAGGTGCGCGGGCGGGTTACGGGGACCCCGGGGGCAAGAGCCGCATCAAGAGCCACGCGACGTCCGACGCTGCTGGGCCGCTCTCTTGTAGGAGCGCACTTGTGCGCGACCAACCGGAGCGATGCACCGCGACGCTGCGGTCGCGCACAAGTGCGCTCCTACAAGGGGGACGCAGGTMTGGGGATGGCGGATCARASTTGCYGGTYGGCTMTTTGTGGGAGCGCACCCTGTGCGCGACAAACCTACGGAGCGRTACACCCAGGCGTGGCTGTCGCGCAC
>NZ_JBFTRY010000240.1:0-4574 GCF_056399745.1 Dyella sp. 01N36 | reverse complement strand
CGGCACGGCGATGAGATTCGAGAGCGCCCCCACCAGCGACGATTCGCCGAAGAACCACATCGTCAAAGGCAACAGTGACAGCGTCATCACCAACTGACCGGCGGACAGCTCGTGCAGGAAGCCGCGCAGTCCTTTGCCGTGTATCGACAGGCTCACCATCAGGAACGCCACGCCGATAAACGACAACCAGAAGCCTGCCGACAATACCGACAAGGGATCCATCAGCAACACGGCCAACAGCGCGAGCGAGAGTGTCTGCGCTCCCGTCGGATGACGCCGGGAACATCGCGCCAGCGCCACGATGGCGATCATCAACAAGGTGCGCACCGTCGGCAGGCCAAAGCCCGCCAATGCGCTGTACACCCCTGCCGCTGCCAGCGCGGCCATGGCCTGCGCCTGCACTCTCGGAAGTCGCCATCCGCAACGCGGCACCAGCAGATAGATCAGGCGCGCGAACCACACGCCAAACAACGCCGATACGCCGACATGAAAACCTGAGATGGCGATGAGGTGTGGAATGCCGTTTGCACGAGCCACTTCCCAATCGTGCTGGCTCAAACCTCGCGTATCACCCACGGAGAATGTCTGCAGCAAGGCCACATCGTGTGGATCGCTCACACGCGCAGCGATCCCGCGACTGATCGCAGCGCGAACGCGGTTGATGCAGAAACCTGGACTTTCGAGTGGCCGATTATCCTCGCCGTCACGCACGTAACCCACCGCCACGATGTGGCGCTCCAGTGCGCTGCGTTCGCCGTCGGCGCCGCCGGGATTAACCAACCCGCGTGGACGCTTGAGGCGCAAGCTGAGCTGCCAGCGGCTGCATGGTGGTATCTGGGGAGCGTCGCGATACCAATTCACGCGCACGCGTCCGTGCAAGGGCAACAGCGTATCGCCGAATGCGGCATGTTCGATGTTGAGCAAAAAGCCGGTGGCGTCGTTGCCGACGATTGGCAGATCGTCGACACGACCCACGACGGTGATGTCCTGCCCTTCCCGCTCGCGCGGCAGACGCGCGTCCATCGCGGCGCCGCCACGCCAGCACGCCCAGGCGATGCCGAACAGGCACCAGGCCAGTGCACGCCCATGGGCGCCCAGACGAAGCACGATGCATGCAAGTACGGCGAGTGCGCCGCAGAACCAGGCCGACGGCAACACCACCAGCCACTGCACGACCAGCACGCCGAGCAGCAACATGATCGCCGGTACCAGCGCGCCGTCCTTGCGCAATGCCGTCCCCTTTCCTGCGGAAGGGATCAGGTTAATGCGTGCGAGGCAACGACGGCGCCGAAAAACCTGTAGGCCTCAAACACGAAGGCCGCCTTGCGGCGACCTCGGTCGTCAGGCGTGGATCTTCTCCACCAGGCTGCCGTTGTGCAGCTCAAGCGTGCGATCCATGCGCTTGGCGAGGCGGTTATCGTGAGTGACCAGGATGAAGCTGGTGCCGATCTCGCGGTTGAGCTCGATCATCAAGTCGTAGACCTGCGCCGCATTGGTTTCGTCGAGATTGCCGGTGGGTTCGTCGCCCAGCACCACGGCCGGACGCGTCACCAGGGCGCGCGCCACCGCACTGCGCTGGCGCTCGCCGCCCGAAAGTTCGGACGGTTTGTGATTCAAGCGCTGGCCCAGTCCCACCCGACCCAGCAGCGCCGCCGCCTGGCGTTCCGCTTCACTGATGGCCACGCCGCGGATCAACAGCGGCATGCACACGTTTTCCAGCGCGGTGAATTCCGGCAGCAGATGGTGGAACTGGTAGATGAAACCCATCGAGCGATTGCGCACGCGGCCGCGCTCGGCGTCGGAAAGGCTGGAGAGGTTGCGTCCCTCCACTTCCACTTCGCCACGCGTCAGCGTGTCCAGGCCGCCGAGGATGTGCAACAGCGTGCTCTTGCCCGAGCCCGAAGCACCCACGATGGCCAGCGTCTCGCTGCGCTTCAGGGTGAAGCTCACGTCGGACAGCACATCGGTTTTCAGATCGCCTTCTTCATACGTCTTGGCGATATGGCTTGCGCGCATTACCACGTCATTGGCGGAGTTCATCGGCTTATTCATAACGCAGCGCCTGCGCGGGCTGGGTGCGCGACGCACGCCAAGCGGGATAGAGGGTGGCCAGCAAGGAGAACAGGAAGGTGATCAGTGCCACCCAGCCCACGTCGCTCGCCAGCAGTTTGCTCGGCAGCTCGCTGATGTAATAGACGTCCGGCGAGAGGAAGGTGACGCCGGTGACGTGTTCAATCCACTTCACGATGCCAGGCAGCTTCCACGACAGCAGCGAACCCAGGCCCACGCCGAAACCGATGCCGACAAAGCCGACCAGCACGCCTTGCACCATGAACATGCCCATGATGCTGCGCGGAGTGGATCCGAGCGTGCGCAGGATGGCGATATCCGCCTGCTTGTCGGTCACCAGCATCATCAGCATCGAGATGAGGTTGATCACCGCCACCAGGATGATCAGCGAGAGGATGATGAACATCACCTTTTTCTCCATCGAGATGGCGGAGAAGAAGTTGGCGTGGCTGTCCATCCAGGTATCCACGCGGTAGACCTGGCCCAGCTGATCGGCAAGTTCGCGTGCCACTTCGCGCGCGTTGAACATGTCGTCGAGCTTCAAACGGATGCCGGTGGGACCGCCCAAACGATTGAGTCGCTCGGCGTCGGTCATGTTGACCAGCGCAAGACCCGAATCGAATTCCTGCATGCCCATTTCGAACACGCCCGACACGGTGAACGTGCGCAGATTCGGCACGCTGCCCGTGATCGGCGAAGACTGGAATGCCGGCACGGCCACGATGACCTTGTCGCCCACCGACACGCCCAGCTGCATGGCCAGTTCGCGACCGAGCACGATGTGCCAGCTGCCCGGCGTCAGCTCGGTGAGCTTGCCTTCCACCATGTGCTGATCGAGGTCGGAGACTTTGGGCTCCTGCGCCGGTTCGATGCCGCGCAGCAAGCCGCCGGTGGAACGGCGTGCCTGCAGGAAGGCCTCGCTCTCCACGTAAGGCGCGGCGCCGAGCACATGCTTGTTGGCGCCAGCGATCTTCACCGCCCGCGGCCAGTCCTGCACGGCTTCGCCCGGCATGCCGGAAACCGTGGCATGAGAAATGGCACCGAGGATGCGCGAGCGCAGCTCGTCGTCGAAGCCGTTCATCACTGACATCACCGTGATCAGCGCGGTCACGCTGATGGCGATGCAGACGATGGAGACGGTGGAGATGAAGGAGATGAATTGATTGCGACGCTTGGCGCGGGTGTAACGCAGGCCAATAAAAAGCTCTAGCGGTCGGAACATTAGGGCGGTCGCTTGTGGGTATCGAAGGGGCTGGCCGCCCGAATGCTGACGATTATCGCCTGTAACGCGGCTAAACCGTAGGACCGCGGCCAGAGGCGTAAGTGCCCGATGCCTCGACCTGGGCCAGCCGCATGCGCAGCCGGCGGCGGATATCGGCGTCGCTGTTGTCGGGCGCCAGCAGCAGGTTGGCATGCCCCCCATCGGCCAGCGACAGCCGCAACCATACGAGCTGCTCGCCGATCACCCGAAACGATGCCAGGGTCGCCGCCCCGTCCTGCTCACCCCGCAATCTCAGGCTCCAGCCGCCATCACGCCCCCAGCCAGCCGCCTGCAGCGGTGCGTCGGACCAGCGCGCAAGCGTGCGCCAGAGGGCGAGGCCAATGGCGAAGCTGATGGCGAGCCTGGCAGGCCACGGCGCAGCGCACATCCACACGGCCAGTGTGGCGAGGGCAGAGAGGAACCAGAGAAGCCGCCCCAGCCAGCGCGAGGGCCGGTATTCAAAGCCGATGGCGGGAGCGGATGTCATCGATGATCGCCTGCCAGTCGGGACGCGTCGCCTTGGCGTGGCCCATCACCCAGTCCCAGAGGTCCGGGTCCTGCGCGTCGAGCAGTTCATCGAAGGCCTGGCGCTGGGCCTCGTCGGCGCTGGCGAAGCGTTCGTCGAGCCAGCCACCGAACAGCGCGTCGAGCTCGCGGGTGCCGCGGCGGGTGCGCCAGCGGAGGCGTTTGATGCGGGCTTCGTCCATAAAACGCGGCGCCTCCTAGTGACTTCCTCTCCCCGCCGGGGAGAGGATTGAGGTGAGGGGTCAATCTTGCCTCAGTTCAACCAAGGCACGAAGGAAGGCTTTCTCAAGCACCCGCCCCTCACCCTGCCCTCTCCCCGGAGGGAGAGGGAAAGAGCAACAGCTTAACTCCGACGCTCGACGATCAACTTCTTGATCTCCGCAATCGCCTTCGCCGGGTTCAGACCCTTCGGGCACGTGCGGGCGCAATTCATGATCGTGTGGCAGCGATACAGCTTGAACGGATCTTCCAGATCGTCCAGACGCGCACCGGTGTCCTCATCGCGGCTGTCGATGATCCAGCGATAGGCCTGCAGCAGGATGGCCGGACCGAGGTAGCGGTCGCCGTTCCACCAGTAGCTCGGGCAGCTGGTCGAGCAGCACGCGCACAGGATGCACTCGTAGAGGCCGTCGAGCTTCTTGCGGTCTTCCGGCGACTGCAGGCGTTCCTTGTCGGCGGGTGCCGGGCTCTGCGTGCGCAGCCACGGCTTGATCGAGGC
>NZ_JBFTRY010000239.1:0-4673 GCF_056399745.1 Dyella sp. 01N36 | reverse complement strand
GGCCGTGGAAGGGCACGATGGCGTGCGCAGCATCGCCGATCAGCAGCGCGCGACCGTCCAGATGCCAGCATTGCAGGTAGAGCGTGGACAGCGTGCCGACTGGGTGGCCGTCGTAATCGTTGGCGAAATCCGGGATCAGCGGCAGCAGGTCGGGGAAGTCTTGCTCGAAGAAGGCTCGCGCATGATGAGCGTCGCCCAGCGTGGCGAAGCTCGGATGCGGGCCTTGCGCCGGCAGGAACAAGGTCACGGTGAAGCTGCCTTCGGTATTGGGCAGCGCGATGCACATATAACCGCCGCGCGGCCAGATATGCAGCGCATGCGGCTCCAGCGCGAACTGGTCGTGGCCGCCGCTGCGGCTGATCAGATCGGCGCTGAGCCCGCCGGCGGAAGGAATTTCCAGCTCTTTATAGGCGTGGCCCAGCGATTCCACCCGCTCGCCCAGCGGCGAGTACGCGTTCATCGCGGCGCGCAGCGAGGAGCCTGCGCCATCGGCGCCGATCACGATGGGGGCGTCGAGCTCGCGCGACACGCCTTGTTCGTCGACCAGCTGCAGGCGCTGCCGATCAAAATCGGCATTGGCCAGCGACTGTCCAAAATGGAATTTGACGCCCGCGGCTTCGGCAGCATCCAGCAGCAACATATTGAGCGCGCCGCGGGAGACGGACCAGATCACTTCGCTGTCGTCGACGCCATAACGTTGCAGGCCGGAGCGACCGTCGGTGGTGTGCACCATGCGTCCGCGCATCATCACTGCGCGCTCCAGCACGTCGTCGGCAAGCCCAGCTTTGCGCAGCGCCTGCAGGCCGCGCTCGGCCAACGCGAGATTGATCGAACGACCACCGGTGAAGCCGGCGATGCGCGGGTCAGGGCGTTTTTCGAAGACGTCGACGACGAAACCGCGTCCCGCCAATTGCTGCGCCAGCAAGGCGCCGACCAGGCCGCCGCCGATAAGAGTGAGATGCTTCGCCATGGAGTCCCGCTGTCAGGTCGCAACGCTTAAAGCGCTGAGAGTAGCGTGTCGCGGGCGGGTGGGCGATGCGCAGTGCGGCAAGGCGGTGGATGGCCTGCGCCGGGATGGCGACCGTCCCTCAAAAACTCATGAAATACCCGCCGTTGACCGGCAGRTTCGCACCCGTGATGTAACCGGCGTCATCGGCGGTGAGGAAGGCCACTGCGCGTGCAATATCTCCCGGTGAGCCAAGTCGGCCGACCGGAATATCCGAGATGATCTGCTCGCGGATATCCTGCGGCACAGCGGCCACGAGCGCCGTATCGCAATAGCCCGGCGATACCGTATTCACGGTCACGCCCTTGCGTGCCGTTTCGCGCGCCAACGCCATGCCGAAGCCGTGCACGCCAGCCTTGGCAGCGGAATAGTTGGTCTGGCCGAACTGCCCGGTCTGCCCGTTGACCGAGCTCAGGTTCACGATGCGGCCAAAACCGCGTGTGGTCATGCCTTCCACCACGTTGCGGCACATATTGAAGACGCCATCCAGGTTCACCCGCATCAACTCATGCCATTGCTGCGGCGTCATTTTGCGCAGGCTGGTGTCACGGGTGATGCCGGCGGCGTTGACCAGGATGTCGACGCTGCCGTGTTGCCGTTCCACCCGACCAATCAACTCGGCGCACCCGTCGAAATGGCTGACGTCGGCAGGCTCGAATTTCACCGCACCATTGAGGTCGGCCAGCTCAGTCTGGAATGCGTGCAGCCGTTCCTCGCGCCCTGCCAGGTCGACGGCAATGACCTGTCGACCTGCCTGAGCCAGCTGTCGGCAGATTTCGGTGCCGAGCCCGCCAATGCCGCCAGCGACGATGGCAACGCGTGAGTTGCGAGTGTGGGAATTCATGTGAAGGACTCGTACACATGCCGCAGGGCAGCACGTGTTGTGCTGCAGCGGCGAGTGAGACGGCAGGAAGGTCGGCGCGTCGGCGCCGACCGCAGCGGATTAACCGGGCTTCTTGGTGCCGCTGCGCGGCGGCTGGCCCTGCGTGGCGGCGTCGATCAGGCCGCGCTGCATGTTGCGCCAGGCATCCATGTTGCGCTCGGTCAGGTCATTGAGCATGGACCAGGGCGTCTGGCCCAGCAGGCTGTTCAGCTGGGTGCGGAACTGCTGCTGCTGGTCGAGGAAGACCTGCAGGCTGCGCTCCAGGTAAGGCCCCATGAAACCCTGCAGCGAGTCGCCGTAGAAGCGGATGATCTGGCTGAGCAGCTGAGGAGAGAGCATCGGCTGCCCCTTTTCCTCATGCTCAGAGATGATCTGCAACAGCACCGAGCGGGTGAGATCCTCACCGCTCTTGGCGTCACGGACTTCGAAGGTTTCGTTGTCGAGCACGAGCTGACGGACTTCCTCCAGCGTGATGTAGCTGGAGATTTCCGTGTCGTAGAGTCGACGGTTCGGATACTTCTTAATGGTGCGCATCGTTTGTGCCATGCACACAAACTAACAGAAGGTATTGCGGCGCACCAGTCGCCCAAGTGGTATTAATTGCTGCACTGGCCAGTCGCAGCAATTCCTGTTAGATCAAATACCTGCTGGTTGTTGCAGGTTTGTGCCGGATTAAGAACGTTCCGGCACCGGTTAATGCCCGCCGGGGCCTCCTGCCGAGCCAAACGGCGGCTTGGCCAGCCATATCACCGGGATCAGCACCAGGAACAGGACGGCGCAGAGCAGGAAGATGTCGTTCACCGCCAGGGTGAGGGCTTCACGGTTAACCAGCTGATCCACGATGCCCAGCGCCTGGGTCTGGCTGTTCCCGGCATGGGTGAGCTGCGACAGGACCTGGGTGGCCGGCTGGCTGGCGCTGGTGACGTTCTCGCTCAGCGTGGCGTGATGCAGGATGCCGCGGTGMTGCCACAGCGTCACCGTCACCGCCGTGGACACGCTCGAGCCCAGTGTGCGGAAGAAGTTGGCCAGGCCGCTGGCGCTGGCGATTTCATTGGCGGGCAGTCCCGCCAGATAGATCTGGTTGAGCGGGATGAAGAAGCAGGGGATGGCAATGCCCATCACGAAGCGCGGCCACACCARCGAGGTGAACGAGGCTGAGCTGTCGTACGTGGAGAACCAGTACGAGGTAGCAGCGAACACCACGAAGGCGAACGTCACCACCGCGCGCAGCTCCAGCCTGTGCATATTGCGCCCGAGGATGGGCGATAGCAGGAAGGCCAGGATGCCCACCGGCGCCGTGGCAAGACCGGCCCAGGTGGCTGTGTAGCCCAGGGTGGTCTGCAGCCACAGCGGAAAAACCACGTTGATGCCGAAGAACGCGAACATGCCCAGCGACAACGCCACCACGCCCGCGGTGAAATTGCGTTCCTTGAACAGGCTCAGTTCCACCACCGGGTGTTTGGCGTGCAGTTCCCACACCACCAGGAAGACTAGGCAGATCAGCGCGATCAGGCCCAGCGTGGTGATCATCGGCGAGGAGAACCAGTCGTGGTCGTTGCCGTTGTCCAGCATGAACTGCAATGAGCCCACGCCGACCACCAGCAGCACCAGGCCGATCACATCGATCGGCGACTGGTAGGTCTTGGTCTCGCGCTTGCGCAACAGTGCCCAGGTGATCACACCGGCGAGGATGCCCACCGGCAGGTTGATGTAGAAAATCCACGGCCACGAAAAGTTGTCGGTGATCCAGCCGCCCAGGATCGGTCCGAAGATCGGCGCCACCACCACGGTCATCGCCCATAGCGCGAGCGCGACGCCTTGCTTGGTCTTGGGATAACTCGCCAGCAGCAACGTGAGCGACAACGCCACCATCGGGCCGGAGCCGGCGCCCTGCATCAGGCGCGCAAACACCAGCATCGGCATCGAAGTGGCCAGGCCGCACAACATGGAGAACACCACGAACAGGCCGACCGATACGACAAAGGTCTTCACCTCGCCGAAGCGGCGCGCGATCCAGCCGGTAAGCGGCTGCATGATCGCGCTGGCCAGCGAATAGGAGCTGATCGTCCAGGTGCCTTCACTTGCGCTCACGCCGAGGCTGCCTGCGATATGCGGCACAGCCACGTTGACGATGGTCATGTCCAGCACTTCCATGAAGGTGCTGAAGGCGACGGCGATGGTCAGCAAGACCAGCGCGGTACCGTGCAAAGGCGGTAGCGGCTTGTCTTCGGTGGGGTTGGCGGCCATGGGATCGCYTCGTCAGTTCGCGTCGTGCTGGCCGAGGTTGGCCTGAATGATCTTCTGGGCTTCTTCGTCTGCCTTGCTGGCCATCTGGTCGTACACCGAGGTTGCCGCGATCGGCTGACCGTTGCCGAGCGCCGCATTCATGGCGCCCTTGTCATCGCTGATATTGACGGTGACATCGGTGGACAGGCCCACGCGCAACGGATGCTGGTCGAGTTCCTTGTCGTCCAGCGCRATRCGCACMGGCASGCGCTGSACCACCTTGATCCAGTTGCCGGTGGCRTTCTGCGCCGGCAGCAGSGAGAACACGCTGCCGGTACCCGCGCCCAGTCCGATCACTTTGCCGTGGAATTCGACGCTGCCGCCGTAGACGTCCGCCTCGACCTTGGCCGGCTGACCCACGCGGATATGGCGAAGCTGGTTTTCCTTGAAGTTCGCGTCCACCCACAGGTCGTGCAGTGGCACCACCGCCATCAGCTGCTGGCCGGGCTGCACGCTGTTGCCCACCTGAACGCTGCGCTGGGCGACGTAGCCGGTGAC
>NZ_JBFTRY010000238.1:0-4682 GCF_056399745.1 Dyella sp. 01N36 | reverse complement strand
GTCTACAACACACCTTCGGCGCATCGTCTGCGCGGGCCGATGAACGTGGATGCCTTCCGCCAGGCGCTGCGCGACGTGGTGCAGCGCCAGCCGGCGCTGCGCACCTCCATTGAAGCCGGCGAGAACGGTGGCGTCCAGCGTATTCACGCCGGGCTGCTGCCGGAGCTGCCGCTGGAGGATCTGACCCACCTGCCCGCCGATGCGCGTCTGGACGCCATTCGCCAGGCGCTGGAGCAGGACATCGCCGTACCCTTCGATCTCACCCGGCCGCCACTGTATCGCGCGCGCTTGTTCCGTATCGATGAACACGACCACGTGTTCTATTTCATGGCCCACCACATCGTGTGGGACGGCTGGTCGTTCGATCTGCTGTACGAAGATCTCTCGCGCGCCTATGTGTCCCGCTGTGCTGGCGAGAGCCAAGGCCTGCCTGCGCTGACAGTCGAGTACAGCGATTTCGCCGCCTGGCACCGCGACTGGATGCGCAGCGACAACGTGCAACAGCAACTCGCGCACTGGCTGAAGACGCTGGACGGCGCACTGGAACCACTGGAACTTCCCGCCGACCGCCCGCGCCCGGCGCGCATGTCCGGCGCCGGCGCCACCGAATGGGTGCGCATTCCTGCCGAACGCGCGGCCGCCGTACACACGCTTGCCCAACGCGAGGAAGCCACGCCCTTCATGGTGCTGCTGGCCACCTACTACGTGCTGCTCCATCGCCTTGGCGGACAGYGCGACCTGATCGTCGGCACGCCGGTCCGCGGCCGTGATCGGGTAGAGACTGAAGGCATCATGGGACTGTTCGTCAACGCGCTGCTGCTGCGGGTGAAAGTGGATCCCCAAGCGCCGTTCCGCGACGTGCTGCGCCAGGTGCGCCAGGTGGTGCTGGATGCCTTTGCGCATCCGGATGTGCCATTCGAGCAGCTGGTGTTCTCGCTGGGTCTGGCACGCGACGAGAGCCGCCCGCCGATCTCGCAGGCGATGTTCTCTTTCCAGGACGCGCGCCGTCGCATCGTGTCGTGGGGCGAGCTGGCCCATGAGCACCTGCCGGTGTTCCAGCGCGGCGCCGCCGACGATATCGGCCTGTGGTTCCTCGAGCAGGAACACGGCCTGCTCGGCGGCATCACCTATAACAGCGATATTTTCGATGCGCGCACGGCAGCACGTTTCCGCGACTGCTACGAGACGCTGCTGGCTTCCGCGCTGGCCGATCCGGCGCGCACCGTGGCACGCCTCGACCTGCTGCCATCGCATGAAAGCGCCTTGCTGGCCGAGTGGAATCAAACCCGGCTGGACGTTCCCGATGTCGCGCTGCACAGCTTGTTTGAGCAGCAATGCGATCTGGCCCCGGAGCGCAACGCCATCCGTTGCGACGGTGAGTTGCTCAGCTACCGTCAGCTCGATCAACGCGCCAACCGCATCGCGCACGCCCTGCGCGCGCGCGGCGCGCGCCACGGCGCCCTGGTGGGCGTGTCGCTCACCCGTGGCATCGACATGCTCGCCACCGTGCTTGCCGTGCTCAAGACCGGTGCAGGCTATGTGCCGCTGGACCCGGAGTTCCCGGCCGACCGCCTCTCGTACATGGCGCAGGATGCGAATCTCAGCGTGCTAGTGACCGAAACGGCGATGACCAGCCGCATCGACAGCGAAGGCACCTCTCGCCTGCTGCTCGACGAGGCGGCCGACGAACTCGATGCGCTGCCCACCACACGCCTGCCCGCCGATCCCGCGCACAATGGCCGCTCTGTCGCCTATGTGATCTACACCTCCGGCTCCACCGGACGTCCCAAGGGCGTGGCGATTGCGCACCACGCGGTGGTGAATTTCCTGGCTGGGATGACGCAACGCCCGGGCCTGTGCGCGGACGACCGTTTGCTCGCCGTGACCACGCTGTCGTTCGATATCGCCGTGCTGGAACTGTTTGGTCCACTGAGCGTGGGCGCCGAAATCCTGCTGGCCACACGCGAGGAAGCCACCGACGGCGACGCGCTCGAACAGCTGCTGCGCACCCACGCCGCCACCATGATGCAGGCCACCCCGGTGACCTGGCGCCTGTTGCTGCAAACGCCCTGGCAGCCGCCGCATGGCTTCCATGCGCTGTGCGGCGGCGAGCCGCTCTCGGCCGATCTGGCCGAGTCCTTGCTCGCGCGCGGCTGCGAACTGTGGAACATGTACGGCCCCACCGAAACCACGGTGTGGTCCACCTGCTGGCGCGTGGAACATCCCGAGCGCGGCATTTCGATTGGCACACCGATTGCCAACACCACCATTCATATCCTGGACGAGCATGGCCAGCATTGCCCGATCGGCGTGCCGGGCGAGCTGTGCATCGGTGGCGATGGCGTTGCGCTGGGTTACCTGCATCGCGATGAGTTGACCGCCGAACGTTTCCCGGCCGATCCCTACGCCCCCGGCGCCCGCTTTTATCGCACGGGCGACCGCGCACGCTGGCTCGCCAATGGCACGCTGGAACATCTGGGCCGCATCGACTTCCAGGTGAAACTGCGCGGCTACCGCATCGAGCCCGGCGAAATCGAAGCCGTGGCTCGCACCGAGCCGGGCGTACTTGACTGCGTGGTGGTCGTGCGCGACATCGCGCCGAACGATGAGCGCCTCGTGCTCTATGCCGTGTGCAACGAGGACGAGGAGCAGCTGTGGCCCAAGTTGCGAGCCCAACTGGCTGCACGCCTGCCCAGCTACATGCAGCCGCAGCACCTGGTGCGCCTGTCGGCACTGCCACGCACACCCAATGGCAAAACCGATCGCAAGGCACTGCCGCCGCCACTGCTGCACAGCGCCTCGCCAGTGGACGCCGAGCCCGGTGTCAGTGCCAGCGACGATCCGCGCGAGCGCTACCTCGGCGAGCTTTGGTGCCGCCTGGTCGGCGCCGACGACGTGCGTGCCAGCGACAACTTCTTCGATATCGGCGGCCACTCGCTGCTGGCCATCGAAATGGTTACGCAGGTGCGCAAGGAAACCGGCGTGAAACTCAATCTACTGGACGTGGCCACCAGTCCGCTTGCCACGTTGGCGGCTGCGTTGCCTGAAGGCGATCTCACGGAACCGGGCAAGGCGGCGTCGCTGGGCGGACGCCTGCGGCAATTGTTCGGGCGGCGGTGACAGCAGCATATCGGTGACAGGGGAACCGAGGTGACGACGATCGCAATCTTCATCTGTACAGCCAGTTTCTGGCTGCTGCTCTACATCTTCGCCGGCTACCCGCTGATCATGTGGCTGTGGGGCAAGCTGGCCCAACGCCCCGTGCGCAAGCAACCCATCCTGCCCACGGTATCCATCGTGATCGTGGTGCGCGACGGCGTGCGGCATATCCGGGCCAAGCTGAAGAACCTGCGCGCGCTCGACTATCCGCCGGAATACATCGAGATCATCGTGGCCTGCGACGGCTGCAAGGACCGCACCGCTGCACTCGTCCGCCATGCCCATGATGCCCGCGTGCGAGTCCTGGAATTCCCCGTGTCGCGGGGCAAGGCCCTATGCCTCAACGATGCCGTGTCCACGGCACGCGGCGAAGTGCTGCTGATGACCGACGTGCAGCACAAGCTCTCGCCACTCGCCCTGCGCGAACTGGTGAGCAATCTCGGCGATCCCAGGGTGGGCGCGGTCAGCGGCAGCCTGGAGCTGGAGAACGTCAGTAGCACCTTTGCGCGAGGGGTGAGCGCCTATTGGCACTACGAGAAATTCATCCGCCACGCGGAAAGCCGTTGCGGATCGTCCATCGGCGTATGCGCGGCGCTGTATGCCGTGCGCAGCGAGCTGTTCAAGCCGCTGCCGCCGGACACCCTGCTGGACGACGTGCTGATACCGATGGATGTCGCCGCCTCCGGCCGCCGGGTGGTGTTCGAACCGCGTGCCGTGGTCTGGGGCGAAACCGCTCAACTGCCGTTGGACGAGCAGCCACGCCGGATGCGCGCCATGGTGGGCTGCTTCCAGCTCGCCGATGTCGCGCCATGGCTGCTTTCACCGGCACGCAATCCGCTGTGGTTCCAGTTCGTAAGCCACAAGCTGCTGCGCCTGCTGGCGCCGTGGCTGCTCCTCTCGCTCCTGCTTTCGACGGCCTATCTCGCACGTCACCACATGGCGTATGGCGCTCTGCTGGTGGTTCTGCTGTTGTGTATGGGCCTGGTGCCGATTGAGCGGGCCCGTCCGCATGCCGGACGCTGGCTGCCCGTGCAACTGGTGGTCGCCTTCTTCTATCTCAATCTATACGCCGCGCAGGCCTCCATCGCCTACGCGCGGAGCCGGGGGGAACATTTATGGTGAGCCCAACTTCGAACGAAGCGCGCACCGTCGGCATCCGCGAGCGCCTCGGTGAGCTCTGCTACAACACTGGCCTGCTGAGTCCGCTGCAGAAGATGCGCGCCTTGTGGCAGAAGGACCTGCGCATTCTCGCCTATCACCGCGTGATGCCGGTGCCCGATCCGGATCAGTACGAGTTCGACATGGAGCTGATCAGCACCACGCCGGAGGAATTCCGCGAGCAGATGCAGCTGGTCAAGGAACGCTATCGGCCCATGCGCCTAACCGATGTGGCCGCCGCGATCCAGGCCGGTGATGCGCTGCCGCCGGACGCCGTGGTGATCACCTTCGACGACGGCTACGACGACAACTACCGCATCGTCTACCCCATCCTCAAGGAGTTGGGCGTCCCCGCGACCTTCTTC
>NZ_JBFTRY010000237.1:0-4688 GCF_056399745.1 Dyella sp. 01N36 | reverse complement strand
CGTCGCACCCAGTCAGCTGGGCCGATGTCCCCGCCATAGCCGGTCTCCCCTCCCTCACGAGGCTATGGCGGGGCATGGGTTAGACTTCGCCTGTTTCCCCGCAGGCAACCCCATGTCTTCCCGACTCCCCGATCCCGGCGCCGACGAGCGCGCCCATTCCGACCGACTGCTGACGCGTCTGCGCGAGGAAATCGCCGCGCATGGTCCGATGCCGTTTTCGCAGTACATGGAGCGCTGCCTGTATGCGCCGGGCCTGGGTTACTACAGTGCCGGCAAGACCAAGTTCGGCGAAGCGGGTGATTTCATCACGGCGCCCGAACTGGGCGAGTTGTTTGCACGTTGCGTGGTGAATGCCACCTATCCCGTGCTCGAGATGTTGGGCGACTCGGCCGACTTCCTGGAGCTCGGTGGCGGCAGCGGCGCATTTGCCGAAGCGGCGCTCAAGGCCTTCGCCGCGAACGGCGCCGTCCCGCGTCGCTACTACATCCTCGAACCCAGCGCCGATCTGCGCGAACGCCAGCGCGACCGGCTTGCGGCAGCGCTGCCCTCGGAGCTGTTTGCGCACGTGCTGTGGCTGGATCGTCCGCCGGAGCAGGACTGGCAGGGCGTGCTGTTCGCCAACGAGGTGATCGACGCACTGCCGACCACGCGCTTCACCCTGCGCGCCGGTGAAGTCTATGAAGAATACGTCGCGCTCGATGGCGAAGGCCGTCTGATGCGCGTGGATCGTCCCGCCGATGCCCTCGTGTCCGGCGCCGTGCGTCATGTCGAACGCGATCTGGAGGCGGAATTTCCCGAAGGTTATCGCTCGGAAATCCTGCCGCAGCTGCCGTACTGGATCCAGGCGATCGCCGGTTCGCTCACCGCCGGCGTGATGCTGTTCATCGACTACGGCTATGTGCGTCGCGAGTATTACTTGCCCGAGCGCAACGATGGCACCTTGCGAGCCTACTACCGCCATCGCTCGCACAACGATCCGCTGTATCTGCCAGGCCTCAACGACCTCACTGCGTCGGTCGATTTCACCGCGCTGGCCGAGGCGGGCAATAGCGCAGGCTTCGGCGTGGCCGGCTATATGCCGCAGGCGCAGTTCCTGATCGGCAGTGGATTGCAGGACATCTTTGGCGTGGCGTACGAAGCGGCCGCAGACGAAGCCGCGCGCTATGACCTGGCACAACAGGTCAAGAAACTCACGCTGCCCGAGCAGATGGGCGAACGCTTCCAGGCCATGTTGTTTGCACGGGGCATGGATGTGTTGCCGTTGCCGGCCGACGTGCTGGAGGCGGACCAGGGCGACCGGCTCTGACGCTCCGACAAATCAGCCCGCCAAAAGAAAACGCCCGCGTCGTCCGCGGGCGTTTTGCTTAGTGCGTGCTGGAAGCGGCAGCTGGTGCAGGCGCAGGCTGCACCGGTGTGTCGTCGTCCGGCCGCTTGATCAACTGACCGTGTTTGAACAGGGACGCGGCGACCTGGTAATAGGCGGTGGCATCGTCCACCTGTCCTTGGTCCACCGGTGTATTGGGCACGGCATCGCCGTTGTCGAAGTTCGGCTTGACCTGCTCCAGCTTGCGCTGCGGTTCGAGCACGGTGAGTGCGTCGCCATGCAGGTAGCCGAGCTTCTCGTAGGTGGCCGGGAAGGCGCGTTCGCGGCCCGGTTCAAGCTGGAAAATGTCAGCGCCGAAGAAGCGGCTGCGGTAGCTGAAATTGAGCAGGCCCATCACCGTGGGGATGATGTCCACCTGGGCCATCTGCCGCGACACGCGCTGCGGCTGGATGTGCTTGGGCGAATAGATCCACAGCGGGATGTGATAACGGTTGATCGGCACGCTGCTGCGGCCCGCGCTGGAGGCGCAGTGGTCGGCGGTGATCACGAACACCGTGTCGTCGAAGTAGGGCTTGCTTCTGGCGCGCTTGATGAAATCGGCGATGGACCAGTCCGTATACGCCACCGCTGCCTCGCGCGTACCGTTCTTTTGCGGCACGCGATTGGCCGGCACGGTGAACGGACGATGGTTGGAGGTGGTCATGATGTGCAGGAAGAACGGCTTGCCCTGCGCCTGCGCCTCGTCCATCTGCTTGAGCGCCAGCGTGTAGAGATCTTCGTCCGCCACGCCCCACACGTTTTCGTGATGGATCGTCTCGCCCTTGCCGATATCGTTGCGGTCCACCGCGCGATAGCCGTTATGGGCGAAGAAGTAGTTCATGTTGTCGAAGTAGCCGTAGCCACCGTAGACAAAGTCGGACTGGTAGCCGCGGGCATTGAACACATTGGCGGCCGAGAACAGGTTCTCGTTGTTGTGCGCCTTCACGATGGAGTCGCCCGGCGTGGGCGGCACCGACAGCGACAACGCTTCCAGGCCGCRCACCGTGCGGGTGCCGTTGGCGTAGAGGTTGTCGAAGAACATGCTCTGGTCGATCAGTGCATCCAGGTTGGGCGTGATGTTGCCGCGCTTGTTGCTGAACTCCGAGAGGAAGTCGGCCGACAGGCTCTCCACGCTGATCAGCACCACGTTGAGATGCTTCTCCGGACCGGCATGGCGGATTTCGCGCGTCAGGTCATGCGGATCGCTGCTGACGTAGGTGGCCTCAGGCGTCTTCACCAGCTCGCGCACGCGCTTGAACGCCTCGTCGTCGGGCAGGGTGCGATAAAAGCGCGAGTAGTCCAGATGGCTGGAGCGGAACGCGGCGAAGAACTCGAACACGCCGTTGCCGGAGAGTTCGTTCACATAGGTGTTGTCGGTGCGATCCTTGAAGGTGCCCTTGACGGCGACCGCCAGGACCACCGTGATCACCAGCCACACCAGCACCACCTTGCTGCGCTGAAGAAAACGGGTGCCGCTGTCGCGCGCCTGCAGGCCGCCGCGGCTGAGCCACACGACAACCAGGGTGGCGATGGCGAGCAGACTGATCCAGGTGCCCAGCGGATAGGACTCGCGGATATTGCCGATCACCTCGGTGGTGTAGACCAGGTAATCGACTGCGATGAAATTGAAGCGGGTGCCGAATTCCGCCCAGAACACCAGCTCCGAGGCCGCCACGAAGAGCAGCCCGAACAGCATCACCGCGCCGCCTATGTACATCGCCCACTGGCCTGCGCGCGACACATAGAGGCGCTGCGGCACCAGCCACAGATAAAGCATCAGCAGCCAGGCAAGAAAGACGAACACGATCAGGTCGTAGCCCAGCCCGACGCCGAATGCATAACCCCAATAGAGCGGGTTGTGCGGCACGCCGCTACCGGACATGTAAAGCAGCACGATGCGGGTCAGCGCGCCGATCAGCACATAGCTGATGGCCAGCCACCATAACGGGCGAAACCGCTGGCGCAGCGGCGAGGTCGATGGATTGGCAGTCGGCACGGAAAACTCCGGAAAAGCTGGGAAACGAAGGCCTGGCTGCGAAGTGGCCGGGCGGGATGGGCGACCGCGTTTATACACGGAAGCCGCCGACTAGCGACAAGCGGACAGATTTGTAGCCAGTTACCTTACTGGGTAGTGGCTTTCATCAGGCTTTGTTGGCCGTATCAGTCCGCGCTGCGTTTCAGTGCCGCAATGGCCGCGACGCGGGCCGCCGTCATGGCCTCGCCAATCGCCGGGCCCTGCAGGCCTTGCGCCACTATCGATTCCGAGCGCACCGCTGCGGCGGCGTCGCGCGCACGCTGGAGATAGCCTGCCTGCGGGTAGGCGTCCTCCTGGTGGCCCAGGCGTCCGCGCTTGTCGGCCGCGCAGGCGGCGAGGAATAGCGAGAGGCGTTCGGGCCGGCGCAGCGCATCCAGCGAGGTCAGCAGACGCAGCACCGTCGATGGCTTCAGCTCAAAGGCGCGGTGCGCATTGAGATGCTCGCGGCACACCAGTTCGGCGAGGGTGGCATGCTCGGTGGGCACCTTCAGGCGTGCCACGAGACGCCGCAGGGGCGCGAGGCCGGCGTGCTCGTGGCCAAGATGGCGCGGCAATACATCGGCGGGCGTCAGCGCCTTGCCCAGATCGTGGGTGAGCGCGCAGAAGCCCACCACGTCGTTGCCAGGCGCCAGCTTTGCAGCCATGTCGAGCACCATTTCCACGTGCACGCCGGTATCGATTTCGGGATGGAACTCCGCGCGCTGCGGCACGCCGTACAACGCATCCACCTCGGGAAACAGCACGGCGAGCGCACCCGATTCGCGCAGTACGCGCAGGAAGGCTGACGGCTGGGCCTCGCCCAGGGCCTTGCGGGTTTCCTGCCAGACGCGCTCGGGCACCAGATGATCGACCTCGCCATCGCGCACCATCTGCTGCATCAGCGCCATGGTCTCCGGCGCCACCGTGAAACCCAGTGGCGCAAAGCGGGCAGCGAAACGCGCCACGCGCAGCAGGCGCACGGGGTCTTCCACGAAAGCGGCAGATACGTGCCGCAGCAGGCGTTGTTCCAGGTCGCGGACGCCATTGAACGGATCGACCAGCTGGCCGTCCTCGGCCTCGGCGATGGCGTTGATGGTGAGGTCGCGCCGCGCGAGATCCTCCTCCAGCGTCACCGTGGGATCGGCCTGGAAAGCAAAGCCGTGATAGCCGTGGCCGGTCTTGCGCTCGGTGCGTGCGAGGGCGTATTCCTCGTTGGTCTTGGGGTGCAGGAAGACCGGGAAGTCCTTGCCGACGGGGCGAAAGCCCTGCTCGAGCATCTCGTCGGGACGCGCGCCGACCACCACGTGGTCG
>NZ_JBFTRY010000236.1:0-4695 GCF_056399745.1 Dyella sp. 01N36 | reverse complement strand
GACCTGCACTTCGTTCTTGAACTCTTCCGGGAACAGCGGGCGCACCGGACGATCGATCAGACGCGAGGTCAGCGTCTCCTTCTCGGTCGGGCGGCCTTCGCGCTTGAAGAAGCCACCCGGGATRCGGCCCGCGGAGTAGAACTTCTCGACGTAGTCGACGGTGAGCGGGAAGAAATCCTGCCCTTCCTTCGCCTTGGCATTGGCCACCACGGTGACCAGCACAACCGTGCCGCCCATGCTGACCATGACGGCACCCGAAGCCTGGYGGGCGATTTCGCCCGTCTCCAGTGTGACTTCGTGATTACCGAACTGGAATGACTTGGTTACTTTCGCCACTGTCTTTTCCTGAATTGGGAAGTGCGGCCAGAGTTGGCCGCTTTTTGATCTTCGCGATCACGAATGAACGCGAACACCAACACTTAGCGACGGAGGCCGAGGCGCTCGATGAGGCCCTGGTAACGAGCCAGGTCACGATCCTTCAGGTAGGCAAGCAGACGCTTGCGCTGGTTGACCAGCTTCAGCAGGCCACGGCGGGAATGGTGATCCTGCTTGTGCTCTTTGAAGTGGCCGGTGAGGTGGTCGATGCGAGCCGACAGCAGGGCGACCTGCACTTCCGGCGAACCCGTATCGTTCGGCACGCGGCCGAAGTCAGCGATGATTTTGCCGGTCTGTTCAGCGGTAAGGGACATTGGTATCTCTTCCTAAAAAAGCGGTGCGAAGCTTGCGCAACATCACGTGGGTGACGTTGCGCAAGCTTCGCCTAGATGAATGAAAAGTCTGGAACAAGCTCCGTATTGTAGCGACCGGAGCCCTATGACAACAAGACCGTCATAGTCAGTGCTTATGTTTGCCATCTGCGGGCAGGTTAAAACCCCGCACGATGCACAGTTTCCCGCCCACCGCCTCGCTCAGGGCAAGCAGGCGACCGTCGTCGGCGAATACGGCATGCCGACCGGTCAGGGCCGGATCCACCGGAATCTGCTGGCCCTGTGAGACAGCCAGGCTGCGCTCGGCGTCCAGGTGCATGGCGGGCAGATCGGCCAGGGCCGCGGAAACCGGCAGCAAGAGCGGCAGCAGCACATCGTCGCCCTGCTCCAGCGCCGCCTGCAGCTGCTCCACCGTCACCATGGCCGGCTCCCGGAACGGTTCGACCCACAGCCGGCGCAACGCCGTCAGATGGGCGCCGCAGCCCAGGTCCTCGCCCAGGTCGACGGCCAGACTGCGCACATAGGTCCCCGAGCCGCATTCCACGTAAAGCGTGAGGCTGTCGTGGGTACGCGACACCACCTCCAGCCGGTAGACCTCTACCTCGCGCGAGGGCACATCCACGGCCTCGCCGCGACGCGCCTTCACGTACAGCGGCTCGCCGTCGAGCTTGATGGCTGAATAGATGGGCGGCACCTGGGTGATACGTCCGCGCAGCTTGGCCAGCGAAGCTTCGATAGCGTCGTCGGTGAGCGCGGGCACCGGCCGCTCCAGCACGATCTCGCMTTCGAGATCCGCGGTCGAGGTGGTGGCGCCCAGCCGGCACTCGGCCAGATAGGCCTTGCGCGAGCCCAGCAGCATGCCGGCCAGCTTGGTCGCCTCGCCGAAGCACARCGGCAACAGSCCGGTGGCCAGCGGATCGAGCGCGCCGGTGTGGCCGCCCTTCTCCGCCCGGAAAATACCTTTGCGGACCAGCTGCAGGGCCGCGTTGGAGCTCAACTCCAGCGGCTTGTCCAATAGCACGATGCCGTGCAGGTCGCGAAATCGAATCTTCCGCTTCATGGAAGTTTTACTCATGGAGCCTGTTCTACATMTGGCATGTGCGCCGCCTATACCCTCACCGTCGTTCCGGCGCAGGCCGCAATGACGTGGGGAAGAGACGAATGTCGAGGCGAGATAGGAAGCCGACGCTCAGCCCTTCTCGCCTTCGCCCTCGCCTTCCTCATCGGCAGCCGGCATGCGTGCAGCCTCCTGCCGCAACAGGCTCTCGATGCGCTCGCCCTTGTCGACCGAATCGTCGTACTTGAAACGCAGCTCAGGCACGCGACGCAGGCGCATCGAGCGCGACAGCTCGCGGCGGAATTCCACCGCCAGCTCCTTCAGCGCCTTCATGGCTTCAACGGAACGCTCCGGCTGCAAGGCCGTGATCCACACCGTGGCCCAGTCGAGATCGCGGGTGACTTCCACGTCCGACACGCTCATCAACGGCAGGCCGTGATCGCGCACGGCGGCATGGACCAGCAGGCCCAGTTCGCGGCGCAGTTCGGCGCCGACGCGGTCGGTACGTTTGAAATCGCGTGAGGGCATGACGCACTCCTAGGTGTTTGCGTTCATCCGTGAACGCGAAGGTCAAAAAGCGGCCGTCCCTGGCCGCACTCATCCATTTAGAGCACGCCAGCACGGCGTGTCCTGAAAAACAAAGCGAGCGATGTGGTCATCCACACCGCCCGCCTCAATACCACCACTGCGAGGGTCGGCCCGACGTGCGGACCGGCCACTGTTACAGCGTGCGGGCAACCTCGATACGCTCGAAGCATTCGATCTGGTCACCGGCCTTGACGTCGTTGTACTGCTTCACGGCGATACCGCATTCCATGCCGTTGCGCACTTCGTCGACCAGGTCCTTGAAGCGACGCAGCGATTCCAGTTCGCCCTGGAAGACCACCGTGTTGTCGCGCAGCACGCGGATCGGCTTGCTGCGCTTGACCGTGCCTTCGATGACCATGCAACCGGCCACTGCACCGAACTTGGAGCTGCGGAACACTTCACGCACCTGCGCGATGCCGATGATCTCTTCGCGAATCTCCTTGCCAAGCAGACCCGAAGCGGCCTRCTTCACCTGGTCGATCACGTCATAGATGATCGAGAAGTAGCGGACATCCAGGCCCGAGGTATCGATCACCTTGCGCGCCGAAGCATCCGCACGGACGTTGAAGCCGATCACCAGCGCCTTGGAGGCGGCGGCGAGCGTGGCGTCGGACTCGGTGATGCCACCGACGCCGGCGGCGATCACATTGACCTTCACGTTCTCGTTGCCGATCTGGCTGAGCGATTCGCGCAGCGCCTGCACCGAACCCTGCACGTCGGCCTTGACCAGGATGTTGAGCGTCTGCTGCTCGGCGCCCTGGGCCATCTGCGCCATGATGTCTTCAAGGCGGTTGGCCTTGCTGACCATGCGCGTTTCGCGACGCTTGAGCTGGCGCTCGGCGGCCACTTCACGGGCGAGGCGTTCGTCTGCCACCACCACGAAGTCGTCGCCGGCTTCCGGCACGCCGGACAGACCCAGCACCTGCACCGGAATCGACGGACCAGCTTCCTGCACGGTCTTGCCGGCTTCGTCGATCAGCGCACGCATGCGGCCGTACTCGATACCGCAGACGACGAAATCGCCGCGCTTGAGCGTGCCCTGCTGCACCAGCACCGTCGCCACCGGGCCGCGACCGCGGTCCAGGCTGGATTCGATCACCACGCCGGAGGCGGGGCCATCTTCCACGGCGGTCAGCTCCATCACTTCGGCCTGCACCGAAATGGCGTCGAGCAGGTCGTCGATGCCCATGCCGGTCTTGGCCGAGACGGCCACGAACGGGGTGTCACCGCCCCACTCTTCCGGAATCACTTCCAGATTGCCGAGGCCTTGCTTGACGTGGTCCGGATTGGCGTCGGACTTGTCCATCTTGTTGAGCGCCACGATCAGCGGCACCTTGGCGGCGCGTGCATGCTGCACGGCTTCGGCCGTCTGCGGCATGACGCCGTCGTCGGCTGCCACGACCAGCACCACGATATCGGTGGACTGGGCGCCGCGGGCACGCATCGACGTAAACGCCGCATGGCCCGGGGTGTCGAGGAAGGTGATCACGCCCTTGGGCGTTTCCACGTGGTACGCRCCGATATGCTGCGTGATGCCACCGGCTTCGCCCGAGGCGACCTTGGTGCGGCGGATGTAATCGAGCAGCGAGGTCTTGCCGTGGTCGACGTGGCCCATGATGGTGACCACCGGCGGACGCGGCTTCTTCTCGCCCTCGAGCTCGGCGTTCTGCGTGTGGGCAGCCAGCGCGGCTTCGGCGTTGTTCTCGCTTGCCGCCACCGGGGTGTGGCCCAGCTCTTCGACCACCAGCACCGCGGTGTCGTGGTCGATGGTCTGGTTGATGGTGGCCATCACGCCCATCTTGAAGAGGGCCTTGACCACTTCCGAACCCTTGACCGCCATCTTGTTGGCCAGATCGGCCACCACGTTGTGGTCACCGATCACGACTTCACGCACCACCGCAGCGGTGGGACGGGTGAAGCCATGCGGGCCGCTGGAGGACGGGCTGCTATACCGCGAGGTATCGCGGCTCGGGCCACGGCCGGACTTGCCGCCACGCTTGTTGTTGCTGGAGCGGCGCGCACGGTCGGCGTCGCTCAGGTGCATCTCGCCTGCCGCAAAGCGCTTGCCACCAGGGCCTTCCTCGCGCTCGCGGGCATAACGGGTCTTGTTGCTGCTGCCGGCCGGTGCCGCGGCGCCAGCCGCAGCATTGGGGGCACCCGGCGTGCGGGCTGCAGCTGCGGCGGGCGCTGCTGCCGCCGGAGCGGGCGCAGGGGCCGGCGCGGGCGCGGGGGCCACAACCACGACCTTCTTCTCGCGACGACGCGGCTCGTGGATGGTCGGCACGATCATGCCCAGCGCACTGTGATCGATGCGCTGGACCGACTGTTCGACCGGTGCCTGCT
>NZ_JBFTRY010000235.1:0-4752 GCF_056399745.1 Dyella sp. 01N36 | reverse complement strand
ACCGTGCACGCCGGCGCCGGGACCGATGTCGAGCACGTGGTCGGCCATGCGGATGGCGTCTTCGTCATGTTCGACAACGATCACCGTGTTGCCCAGATCGCGCAAACGCGTCAGCGTGCCGAGCAGGCGTTCGTTGTCGCGCTGGTGCAGGCCGATGGACGGCTCGTCGAGCACATACATCACGCCTACCAGGCCGGCGCCAATCTGCGAGGCGAGGCGAATGCGCTGCGCTTCGCCACCGGAAAGCGAGTCGGCCTGACGATCCAGCGTGAGGTAGTTGAGGCCCACGTCATTGAGGAAGGTAAGGCGCTCGCGAATCTCCTTGACGATCTTCACCGCGATCTCGCCGCGCCAGCCGGTGAGCGTCAGCTTCTCGAAGAACGCCAGCGTGTCGTCGATCGAGCGCGAGGTGAGCGAGGGTAGCGCGTGGTCGGCGACGAACACATTGCGCGCAGAACGATTCAGGCGCTGGCCTTCGCAGTCGGGGCAGGGACGGTCGCTGATGTACTTGGCCAGTTCCTCGCGCACCGCCGGCGACTCGGTTTCCTTGTAGCGGCGATCCATGTTCGGGATGATGCCCTCGAACGCGTGCTCGCGCGTCACCCGGCCACCACGTTCGGTGATGTACTTGAAGGCGATCTTGTCCTTGCCGCTGCCGTACAGGATGGCCTTCTGGACGTCCGCAGAGAGCTTGCGCCACGGCGTGTCCACGTCGAAGCCGTAGTGCGCGGCGAGCGACAGGATCAACTGGAAATAATGGGCGTTGCGGCGATCCCAGCCGCGCACGGCGCCACCGGCGAGCGACAGCTCCGGATGCGCCACCACGCGGGCAGGATCGAACACCTGGGTCACGCCCAGGCCGTCGCAGGTGGGGCAGGCGCCCACCGGCGAGTTGAACGAGAACAGGCGCGGCTCAAGCTCGGGCAGCGAGTAATCGCACACCGGGCAGGAGTAGCGCGAGGACAGCAGTTGCTCTGGCGCCTTCGCATCATCCATGTCGACCACGATGGCGATGCCGTCGCCCAGGCGCAGTGCGGTTTCAAACGATTCGGCCAGGCGCTGCTTGATGTCGTCGCGCGGACGGAAGCGGTCGATCACCACTTCGATGGTGTGTTTCTGGCGCAGCGTCAGCGGCGGTACGGCATCGAGGTCGTAGACGGTGCCGTCGACGCGTGCGCGCACGAAACCCTGCGCGCGCAGCTGGTCGAACACCTGCACGTGCTCGCCCTTGCGCTCGCGGATCACCGGTGCGAGCAGCATGAAGCGCTTTTCGCCATCCAGCGCGAGCGTGCTGTCGACCATCTGACTGACGGTCTGCGCTTCAAGCGGAATGCCATGATCCGGACAGCGCGGCGTGCCCACGCGCGCATACAGCAGGCGCAGGTAGTCGTRGACCTCGGTRATCGTGCCCACGGTGGAGCGCGGRTTGTGCGAGGTCGATTTCTGCTCGATGGAAATGGCCGGCGACAGACCCTCGATGTGGTCGACGTCCGGTTTCTCCATCATCGACAGAAATTGCCGGGCGTAGGCCGACAACGATTCGACGTAGCGGCGTTGACCTTCGGCATAGATGGTGTCGAAGGCCAGCGATGACTTGCCCGAACCGGACAGGCCGGTGATGACGATCAGCTTGTCACGCGGCAGATCGAGGTCGATGTTTTTGAGGTTGTGCGTGCGCGCGCCGCGAATGCGGATCGTATCCATATCGCCCGGAGTCGTTGGGGGAGGGAAAACTGTACTATATCAAACTTGTCAGTACGCTTATTACTGACGGATGCCACCCAACAAACTCTTAAGAGAAGATCCGGCCGAGTATGGCTTAATGGAATCTTTGGCCGGTTTCCGGCCGACCTGCGAACAGAGAGTGCGGATGGGCAAGCTGAAGAGATGGGGTGTTGCCATGGCGCTTGCAATGGGCATGGGACAGGCCATGGCGTCGTCGGCGCCGGCTACGGAAGATCAGGTTCGGCAGCTGATGGAAGTCGTCGGTGTCGGCAAGATGCTGCTGCAGATGAACACCCAGGCGGTGACCACTTTGCAGCAGTCCATGCCTTGCGTGCAGCCTGAGTTCTGGCAGAACTATATGGACGCCAACCAGACCCAGCTGTTCATCGGCCGGCTGGTGCCCGTCTACCAGAAGCATTTCACCGCTGACGAGATGTCGGGCCTGCTGAAGTTCTATCGTTCGCCGCTGGGCCAGAAGGTCATCAACGAGATGCCCACCACCATGGCCGAGGCCAACCAGGCCGGCCAGCAGTGGAGCCATGAGCGCAGCGACCAGATGGTCAGCGAGCTCAAGCAGATGGGCACGCTGGACGGTTCGGGTCGCTGCCCGGGCAAGGTATCCACCACGCCGATCACGGGTACGGCGCTGGAGGGTGCGGCGGCGATCCAGGCGGCCGAGAACGGCGAAAAGATCAAGCCCAGGCAGGCGACCGAAGGCGGCGATAAGGCCGAGGCCAAGCCGGCGGCGAAAGCCTCTTCACACGCCAAAGCCCCGGCCAAGAAGACCACCAGGCCCGCCCCGAAGAAGACCACGCCAGCCAAGGCGCCGGCCAAGCCAGCCGCCAAGACCCCGGCCAAGACCGAGGCCAAGACCGAGGCCAAGCCTGCGCCGGCCAAGACCGACACCAAGCCGGCGGCCGCGACTGGCGGATCGACTGGTCAGTAATTGACCAGGCCGCCAGGGCTTCGTTATACTCCCGAGTTCACCGGTGCCTGATGGGTCCGGTGAACCCAAGAGAATAACGACAGAAGGGATAATCCCATGAGCTATGCAGTCATCAAGACCGGCGGCAAGCAGTACCGCGTTCAGCAGGGCGATGTCCTGCGCGTGGAGCTGTTGAACGCCGAAGAAGGCGCCGCCTTCACTTTCGATCAGGTCCTCCTGGTCGGCGCCGGTGAGTCGATCACCGTCGGTGCGCCCATCGTGGCCGGTGCCACCGTCAGCGCCACCGTGCGCAAGCACGGCCGTGCCGACAAGATCCGCATCATCAAGTTCCGCCGCCGCAAGCACCACAAGAAGCAGCAGGGACATCGTCAGCATTTCACCGAAGTCGAGATCACGGGCATCAACGCCTGAGCAACTGGAGCATTGAGTCATGGCACATAAAAAAGGCGTAGGTTCCAGCCGCAACGGTCGCGATTCGAACCCGAAGTATCTCGGCGTGAAGATCTACGGCGGCCAGGCTATTGAAGCCGGCAACATCATCGTGCGTCAGCGCGGCACCAAGTTCCATGCCGGTACCGGCGTGGGCCTGGGGCGCGACCACACGTTGTTTGCGCTGGTCGACGGCACCGTCGAGTTCAAGGTGCGCGGCGAGAACAACCGCCGTTTCGTCAACGTCATCAAGGGTTAATTCCCCTGCGACGTTGCAGCGAAGGCCCCGCTTCGGCGGGGCTTTTGTTTTTTGAGAGCAGGGCATAGGGAATAGGGAGTAGGGAATCGGCCGGGCCGCTTCGCTATTCATCACGGTCCCGAGAACCCTGCTTTTACTACTCTCTATCCCCTATTCGCTCCCCCAGGCACCCCATGAAATTCGTCGACGAAGCCATCATCAATGTCAAAGCCGGCGACGGCGGCAACGGGTGCATCAGCTTCCGTCGCGAAAAATTCATTCCCTTCGGCGGCCCCGACGGCGGCGACGGCGGCAGCGGCGGCTCGGTGTGGCTGGTGGCCGACGAAGGCCTCAACACCCTGATCGACTTCCGCCACCAGCGTTCGTTCAAGGCCGAGCGCGGCCAGAACGGCATGGGCAGCCAGATGTACGGMAAGGGCGGCGAAGACACCTATATCCGCGTGCCCGTGGGCACGGTGGTGATCAACGTCGACACCGACGAAACCATCGGCGACCTCACCGTCAACGGCCAGCGCCTGCTGGTGGCGCAGGGCGGCAAGGGCGGCCTGGGCAATATCCACTTCAAGAGCTCGGTGAACCGTGCGCCGCGCAAGTCCACGCCGGGTACGCCGGGTGATCTGCGCGAGCTGAAGCTGGAGCTGAAGCTGTTGGCGGACGTGGGCCTGCTGGGTTTTCCCAATGCCGGCAAGTCCACTTTCATCCGCGCCGTTTCCGCCGCCACGCCGCGCGTGGCCGATTACCCGTTCACCACCCTGCATCCGAACCTCGGCGTGGTCAGTCTGGGTACGGATCAGAGTTTCGTGATCGCCGATATCCCGGGCCTTATCGAAGGTGCGGCGGATGGTGCGGGCCTGGGCATCCAGTTCCTGCGTCATGTGTCGCGCACGCGACTGCTGCTGCACGTGGTGGATATCGCGCCGATCGACGGTTCCGATCCGGTGGAGCAGGTGCGTGCGATCGAGCAGGAGTTGGAGAAGTTCGATCCCGAGCTGCTCGAGCGTCCCCGCTGGCTGGTGATGAACAAGGCCGACGTGCTGCCTGAGGATGAGCGCCAGGCTGTCGCGGCTGACGTTATCGCCCGGTTGGAATGGAAGGAGCCGTCGTTCCTGGTCTCGGCCATTTCGCGTGAGAACACCATGCCGGTGTGTCAGCAGGTGTGGCATTTCCTTGAGGCCGAACATATGGCGCGGATGGAGCGCGACGATATGGTGCTGGGGGATGTGAGGTTGCGTGGGGAGTGAGGTGGCGGGTTTCGCCTTCTTCTAAAAAAAGCGGCCTTTGGGCCGTTTTTTTTGGGGTCGCGGAAGTGGTTCTGTCTTGCCGTTTCGGTTTTTGCTCGACCTTCCGGTGTAGCCCGGATTTGCTCGTCATCCCGGCGCAGGCCGGGATCCAG
>NZ_JBFTRY010000234.1:0-4758 GCF_056399745.1 Dyella sp. 01N36 | reverse complement strand
GTGTAGCAAAGACCGCCCGGAATCAGAAAGATCGCCAGCATCTCGATGAAGTTGCTGAAAGGCGTCGGGTTCTCATACGGATGCGCGGAGTTCGCATTGAAGAAACCGCCGCCATTGGTGCCCAACTGCTTGATCGCGATCTGCGAGGCAGCCGGGCCCATCGGCAAGGTCTGCGTGGTGACCGTAGTCGACTTGGTTATGTCCTTGCCGGCCGCGTCCTTCACCGTGTTGCCAGCGGTATCCTTCACCGTTTCCACCGCCGTCGTGTTCTGCATCAGCGGCACGTCGACGTAGGCCTTGAAGTTCTGTACCACGCCCTGCGAAGACAGCAGCAGCGCAATCACCAGCGAGAACGGCACCAGCACGTAAAGCGTGCTGCGCGTCATGTCGACCCAGAAGTTGCCCACGCTGTCGGCACTGCGACGCGTGAAGCCGCGCACCACCGCCAGCAACACGGCGATGCCGGTGGCCGCCGAGAGGAAGTTCTGCACGGCCAGACCCAGCATCTGGGTCAGGTAGCTCATGGTGTTTTCGCCACCATAGGCCTGCCAGTTGGTATTGGTGATGAAGCTGATGGCCGTATTCATCGCCAGATCCGGCGACGGTGCAGCAAAGTGCTGGGGATTCAACGGCAGCCACTGCTGCACACGCTGCAACGCGTAGACCGCGAACGCACCGCACAGGTTGAAGACGAGCATGGCGATGGCATAGCGCTTCCAGCCCATCTGGTCATCGGCACTGGTGCCAGCGAGGCGATAGAGCACGCGCTCCACCTTGCCGCCCACGCGATTGACGCCGTTGGGCGTGTCGGAAAACGCCAGGGCCATGTATGCGCCGACCGGCTTGATCAGCACAAGCAGCACGCCCAGATAAAGCACGACCTGGAAGAAATCGAAGCTGGTCATTCGAACCACTCCGGCTTAAGTAGGGCCACGCACAAGTAGCCCGTCAGGGCCACCGCAATCACGGCAGCCACGAAATAGAACGCGTTCATGGTTAAGTCTCCCCAAGGAAAGGCGCCAACCGATGTCCCCTTCGCCAGCGCAGGCGAGAGGCCGATGTCAGGGGCGACGACCTAGACGGTCGCAGATCAGCAGAAAGCCGAGCGCCGCAGCGAACAGCACGATCGAAAAGAGCAGGTAAATGGCATCCATGGAAGCTCAGCTCACCGAGTTTTAACGTCGGTAATTCTCGGATTTTCCCCGTAATAAAGGGGTATCGCCCCAGGCCATCGGCGTATAGAAACCGTAAATTCGTGCAGTCCAGGACGCGCGGCTTGGGAGCCCAGTCGTGGTGCCGAGGTCTGCCTTTACCAGCGGTAGGGACGCAAGAAGCCTGGTAACCCGGATTTTTATTAAGGAATGGGCAGGATGCACGGCCTACTTCACTGGGAGAGGGTGTAGGCAGATGGCGTGGCGCTCTACCCGCGATAACCAACCCTAATCGCTTAGCCCCAAGACGCCATCCACGCGGCCATCGAGAACCCCGTATTGGCCAACGTCAGCGCTACCGCAACCCGAATGCCGTACGACCATTGCCCCTTTGCGAATGCCACGGCACATTTCCAGATGCCGTTGACGACAACAGCAATGGCTACGCAAAAAACCGCATGTCGCATGTCGATCTGATGTGTGGATAYGGCTTGGGCCACCGCTGCGGCAGCTGCATGTACATCCGCCAGGCCTGAGAACACCATCATCCATGGAAGGCTCGCCGCGCCAAGGTTGGCTCTGACGAGGGCAATGACGAACATGACGGCCGCCAATAAACCCACGAGGCGAAGAACTGAAGCCAGCTGGAAGGGGTTCGTCTCAATGAGCTCGTTGTCTTCGCCCGGGGTTGTGAAGGACTTCCAGCTGACAGCCAGGCCCGACAGGATGGTGATCACGGCTGCCACAACCAGCGGCGCAGCGATCTTGTGCAGCAAAGGGAGAGAGGCGGAACCAACGACGGCAGCGAGTTGAATGATCGTCCCGACGTTGGACATGATGGCTGCGCTGGCGACAGAAGGCATCCCCGCGGGGTTCAGCCTGGCCCGCTCCGCCATGGTCAGGACGGTTGCGGTGCTGGAAACAAAACCACTCGCGAGGCCAGCGATAGCGAGGCCGAATCGGGTGCCGAACACTCTCAGCGCCAGGTAGCCAAGCGTGGCGATGCTCATGATGGCAATGGCGAGCACCCAGAGGCGGCGGGGATTGATCGCGTCCCAGGGATCGATGGCGTGGTCGGGAAGAAGAGGGAGCACGACAAACGCCGCCGCCAGCAGCGTCAACAGGTCTTGCAGCTCTGCCTCACTAAGCCATTGGCGGCAGATGGCATGCAGCTTGTGCTTGCTGGCGAGGAGTATGGCAACGACAACGCCGATCGCGCCGGCAGTTTTAGGGGACGACAACGCCAAGCCTCCCAGCAGGAAGGTAAGCAGCATCGCTATTTCTGTCGTAAGGCCAGGATCATCCCGGCGACTGCGCACATAGCTGACGACTATCGCCAGCGATATGAAGATGCCCGCGATATACAGCCCAACCTTCCCCATCATTCCAGCAACAGCGCCGGTCAGACCGAGAATGGCAAAGGTCCGCACCCCGGCGGCGGCTCGCGTGGGCCCTTCCCCTTTGCTGCGCTCCCGCTCGATCCCGATCAAAAGTCCAATGGCTAAACCAACGCTCGGGCCAAGCGCTTGCGCCATGACATCTCGGACGAGGGATTCGAGCATCGGCGACATGGCAATGAGCCGTTGTGGAGAACGTATCGGCTTGATCCATGTCTGGCCAAGCGTTCTCTGAGTAAACGATGGTCAGGGCATGGTCACAGAAAAGAAAGCAGCAGACGCTTCGATCTGCGCATCGTCCATTTTTGATGCAACCTCGGTCATCGATCCCGGCTTGGGCGTTGCGGCTCGGGCTCTTGCCTGGAATTCGCGAATCCGTGCGATCAAAAATGTCTTTGGCTGGCCCGCAATGGACGGGAAGCGCGCGCCGTTACCTTGCCCGGATGGGCCATGGCAACCAAAACAAGCGGGAACGCCATTCGTGCCTCCGCTTTCGGCAAGCCGCCGACCAGCCGAAATCATCTCCGCCGAGGGAATATTCTGCGGTTGCGCAAGCGGTGGATGTTGCCCTGAAAAATATGTTGCAAGCGCGTGCATGTCGTCCTCGGAGAGCCTTTGTGCAACCGGTTGCATGACGACGCTGGTTCGAGTCCCATCCTTGAACATCGACAGGGCGTGCGCGAGGTAGTCCGGATTCATACCGGCCAGGCGAGGCGCACCCACGGCGTCGGAACCCGTCCCGTGATCGCCGTGACAGCTCACACACAGGGCAACGGGAGGTGCCTGGGCCGCCAAGATCGTGGTAGCGGATGACGTGGCTGATGGTCCGGCTATGGCAAGTGCTGGCAGCAAAGCGAGCAGGATGCAAAGGGCGACGACTCGACTTAGTGGGCCAGAGGGGGATTCGTCCTTGTCTGGCCGAGTGTGCGGGAACGCCAGATGTCGCCAAACATGGGGAGTAGGCATTGTTCTGCACTACATGAAAGCGGAGTGCCGACGATACACCGCCTACCTGTTTCGATGCCGCGCATGCGCATCGTTATCGTTTGTGCCTTCATCGCGCTCGCCAGGGATGCAATGTGACGACTAGTTGCGGTCGTGCCCGCTGAGGCACGGAAACAAGCGGCACGCAGCGATCGACGATTTCACCATGCCCTTTCAACGAGAGTCCGGTGTTCATAGGCAAAAGCGGTCCAGCGTTGATTGCCCTCAGTGCTGCATCAGCACGGGGATCTCCGCATGCTGCAGGATGTGCCGGGTCGCGCCGCCCAGTACCCGCTCTCTCACACGGGCATGTCCATAGGCACCCATGACCAGGCAGTCGGCAGACAGCCGTCGAGCTGTTCGCATCAACTCCGGGCCGGAGTTCAGCGGGCTCGCGTATAGCGGAATCTCGCTGACGCTCGCGCCATGCGAGCGCAAATAGATCGTCGGATCGAATGGTGGCTGGCGGTCCTCCTTCTCCAAGGCCAGCGCTCCGTCTTTGAGGACAATCACCTGATCCGCCGCGACAGCCAGCGGAAGTGCGGCGTGCACGGCACGAATCGATTCGATGCCGCCGTTCCAGCCCACAACTATCCGAGTGAAAGTCATAGATTTGTCCCAGCCAGGCGGCAGTACCAGACATGGCGCCCGGCAGGTCAGCAAGGCCTCACCGAGCACGTCAAGGATGCTTGCTTCCTCGGCAAGATCGCGCTCGAGAATGATGAGATCGTGCCACGCACCCAGTGCCCGCATGGTTTTTGCGGGCGCCACTTGCGTGCTTTGCCAGGACACGTGCTTGACGCCGCGCGCGTGGGCAAAGGCAGCAAAGGCATCGTAGTCATCGCGTTCGAGACGGCGCGCGTCCATCAGCAACGCCATGACGGTAGGTTCGTCATCGATACCACGCAATGATCGAAGCGAGGGGGCGATATAGCAGCCGGTCAGGTGGGCATTGAATTTCGCCGCAATATCCACGCCGGCAAAGGCAGCCGGACTCCACGGTCCGGCAGCCGTCACGAGTGCCATAACGTCTGCATACCCCCTGCCTGTTGCCGCTACTGGATTTGACTCACAGTGCTGGTCATAACTCAAAGGCATCTTCATCGTTCGTCTCCGTGGATTCACGCCAGAGCGATCGAGTGGACGACAAGCGTGCTGTCGCCCGGATCCGGGCGGCGAGAGAATCCCAGGTACGACGCAAGATCACGCATCGCCTGGTTGTCTGA
>NZ_JBFTRY010000233.1:0-4838 GCF_056399745.1 Dyella sp. 01N36 | reverse complement strand
GAGCAGCGACTCGGGCTGAGGTGCTCCGCCTTCACGCTGATAGTCGCGACGACGGCGGATGCGATGGATGCGTTCGGCGATATTCACCGCCTGGAAATAGGTGGCAAAGGCACGCGCCAGCGACTCGGCCTTGTCGGTATCCAGCCCGGTAAGCAGGCTGCCCAGCACATCCAGCGGTGCTTCTTCCACGCGGCGCTCGATGGCCGCGGTACGGATGCGCTCGACCTCCTCGAGGAAGTCCGGCGAGATCTGCTCGGCCAGCATATTGCCGACCAGGGTGCCGAGGCGGCGGACGTCTTCGCGCAGAGGCGCGTCGTGCGGGGCGAACTCAGGACTGCGGTGCTGGTTCATCGATGCCACGTTGCGGATGTCTGGACGTCCAAGACTACCCCAAGCGGAGGACTTTTGTGCATTGCCACAAAATCGTTCAGCGACATCAAGAAAGCGGGACGAATGCAACGTCCCGCTCCCTGTTCAAACGTTACGACTCAGGGCGCAGCCATCGCCTTGCCCGCGGGCTTGGCCTGCTTCACGTACAGGTCCAGCCAGCTGTTCATCTCCGCCAGCATCTGCATKATCGATTCGCGCGCACGATAGGCATGCGCCTCGTTCGGCAGCAGGACCAGGCGCGAGGTGCCGCCCAATCCCTTGATGGCGGCATACATGCGCTCGCTCTGGATCGGGAAGGTGCCGGAGTTGTTGTCCTGTTCGCCGTGGATCATCAACAGCGCGTCCTTGATGTTCTCCGCATAGTTGAATGGCGACATCGTGTTGTAGACGTCCGTCGCCTGCCAGTAGTTGCGTTCTTCCGACTGGAAGCCGAACGGCGTCAACGTGCGGTTGTACGCGCCGCTGCGCGCGATGCCTGCCTTGAACAGGCGCGTATGCGCGAGCAGGTTGGCGGTCATGAACGCGCCGTACGAATGGCCGCCCACCGCGATGCGATTGCGATCGGCCACGCCACGGCGCACCACTTCGTCAACAGCGGCTTCGGCGCTGGCGACCAGCTGCGGGATGTAGGTGTCGTTGGGCTCTTTGCTGCCCTCGCCCACGATAGGCACGGAGAAGTTGTCCAGCACCGTATAGCCCATGGTGAGGAAAGCCTGCGGGCCCCAGTAGCTGATGCGGTTGAACCTGTATGGCGAGTCGGTGACCTGCCCGGCCGCATCCGCCGATTTGAACTCGGCCGGATAAGCCCACATCAGCATCGGGCGCGGGCCATCCTTCTTCGGATCGTAGTTGGGCGGCAGATACAGCGTGGCCGTGAGTTCCACGCCATCCTTGCGCTTGTAACGGATCTGCTCCTTCTTCACGCCCTTCAACTGCGGCAGCGGATTGGGAAAATGGGTGAGCTCGTGCAACTTGCCGTTCGCGGCCAGATCACGCACGTAGTAGTTGGTCGGCTCAGTGGGCGACTCGCGCGAGATCAGCGCACGCGTGCCCTGCGCATCGAGCAAGACCTGCGGGTCCTCGTAGTAAGGCGCCTGCGACTGGAACAGCCGCGTGCTGCTGCCCGACTGCAGGTTCACGCGGTCGATGAAGGGACGATCGCCTTCGGGCGAGGCGCCTTCGCCGAGGCGGTAGATGTTTTGTCCGTCGGCGGTGACGATAAGGCGCGATTGACCGTGCTCGTCGAGCATGGTCGCGGGCGTGCCGGGATCGCGATAACGATCTTCCGACGAGCCCTCGCGTACGAGGGCCGGCGCTTGCGCCGGGTGATCGGGCGATACTCGCCATTGCTTCACGCGGCGCGTTTTCCACCAGAACTCGTCGATCAGCGCCAGATCGCCGTTGGCCCAGTACGCACCCGCGTAGCGACTGCCAAGCTTGGCCAGCGTCACTGGCGCCTGTTCGAACGGCGCCGACTGCATCTGTACGATGTCGCGGATATCAGACTTGCGTGCCGGATCGCCGCCGTCCTGCGCTTCGGCCCACACCAGCGTGGCCGGTGCATCGGCACGCCAGGTGATCTCGCGCACGCCGGTGGGCACGGCGTCGTTGCCGGTGGGCAGGCCTTCCACCAGCGGCAGATGGGCGATCTCCTTCACCAGCTTGCCATCGCGATCGAGCACTTCGATGCGACGCGGGAAGCTATCTACGGGAACGAGGTAGGAGAACGGACGCTCCACGCGTTCGCGCAGCAAATAGTGCCCATCAGGCGACGGTGCGAGTCCAAGCGTCAGGGCAGGCTCGCCGAGCTTGGTGACCTTGCCGTCCAGCGACACCAGCGCGGACTGCGAGCGCAGGTAGTACTCGAACAGCTTCGCATCGTCTTCGTTGCGCAGCATGTCCTCGTAGGTGCGGATGGCCTTCACGCCACTGCCTGCCTGCGTCTGCTGCGTATCGGGACCAGTCGGTATGCTGTTGCCGACCGGTGCTGCGCCCTGCCCCTCTGGCTGCAACTGCACCAGCAGCTGCGAGCTGTCCGGCATCCAGCGATAGCCGCGGCCGGCCACGGTGTTCAACGGCAGCGAGATCAGGCGACGTGCCGAGCGCGCGCCGATATCGACCAACCACAATTCATTGGTGCCTTCGCGCGCATTGACCTGGTTGAAGGCCAGATAGCGCTGGTCCGGCGACCACGCGGACGTCGCGATGGAGAGCGGTTTGGGCAGACCCTGCGGGCGGATTTCCTTGCCGGTGGCCACGTCCATCAGCCACAGGTCGCTGCCGAATACGAAGCGGCTCTGCGCATAAGTGCGGGGGTTGATGCGCAGGCCGGCCAGTTTCAGTTCCGGCTGCGCCACTACGTCGATGCCTGGCAGTGGCGGCGTCTGGGTGAGCGCCAGCAGATCGCGATGCGGGCTGATCGACAGCTGTGGCGGGCGCGGTGCATCCACCAGGGCCTGCAAGGGTGCGGGCGGTGCGAGATAGCCCGAAGCCGGCGCCGTGACGGGCGCTGGGGCCTTCGAATCGGCGAGCACGAGCGGTGAGGCGGCCAGCAGCAAGCCGGCGAGAATGAAACGGCGCAGCGACCTATCCATACGAGGCAGTCCCCTGTGTCATGACTCCTGCGACATTAACCCTTGGGCGGCCAGCGGAACCAGGCCATCAGTCATGGTTCGGCTGAACCGGAGGGGCGCCGGCCACGAAACCATCATCGAGGGACGCTATACTCATGCGTCCCGTCGAGGGGCGCTGCGACCGCGGCTCCGTGCACACCCAAGCGTGTTCCACGAACCCGGCCAGGCTCGACGGATTTTTCCTGTAACGGCGCCCGGTTAACGATGCGACTTGTTCAGTCGCAACACCCGGAGCTAAGCCAAATGAACGCAGTTACCAAGGATTCCGCCTCGCAGGACTTCAAGGTCCGCGATATGTCGCTCGCCGATCTCGGCCGCCGCCGCATCCGCATGGCCGAAGAAGAAATGCCGGGCCTGATGCAGATCCGCGCCCGCTACGCCAAGGAAAAGCCGCTCAAGGGCGTGCGCCTGTCCGRCTCCCTGCACTGCACGAAGGAAACCGCCGTGCTCGCCGAAACCCTGCGTGAGCTGGGTGCCTCGGTGCGCTGGGCCTCGTGCAACATCTTTTCGACCCAGGACGACGTGGCTGCCGCCCTCGCCGCCGGCGGCCTGCCGGTGTTCGCCTGGAAGGGCGAGACGCTGGAAGAGTACTGGGAGTGCACGCTCGACATGCTGACCCACCCGGGTGAGCTTGGCCCGCAGCTGATCGTGGACGACGGTGGCGACGCCACCTTGTTCATCCACAAGGGTGTGGAACTGGAAGACGGCAGCGACTGGGTCAACACGCCCAGCGGCAACCACGAAGAGCAGGTCATCAAGGACCTGGTCAAGCGCACCGCCGCCGCGCGTCCGGGCTGGTTCAAGAAGATCGCCGCCGAATGGAAGGGCGTCTCCGAAGAGACCACCACCGGCGTGCATCGCCTCTATCAGCTCGCCGAAGCCGGCAAGCTGCTGGTGCCGGCGATCAACGTCAACGACTCGGTGACCAAGAGCAAGTTCGACAACCTGTACGGCTGCCGCGAATCGCTGGCCGACGGCATCAAGCGCGCGACCGACCTGATGGTCGCCGGCAAGGTGGCCGTGGTGTGCGGCTATGGCGACGTGGGCAAGGGTTGCGCGCATTCGCTCAAGGGCTTCGGCGCTCGCGTGATCGTGACCGAGATCGACCCGATCAACGCCCTGCAGGCCGCGATGGAAGGCTTCCAGGTCACCACCATTGAAGACACCCTGGGCCTGGGCGACATCTACGTCACCACCACCGGCAACAAGGACATCATCACGCTGGAGCACATGGCGGCGATGAAGAACAACGCGCTGGTGTGCAACATCGGCCACTTCGACAACGAGATCCAGATGGATCGCCTGAACACCGCCAAGGGCGTGTCGCGCGAAACCATCAAGCCGCAGGTGGATCGCTACACGTTCGAGCAGACCGGCCGCAGCATCTACATGCTGGCCGAAGGCCGCCTAGTGAACCTGGGCTGCGCCCATGGCCACCCGAGCTTCGTGATGTCCAACAGCTTCTCCAACCAGACGCTAGCCCAGCTCGACCTGTGGGCGAACAAGGACTTCTACGACAAGACGGTCTACCGCCTGCCCAAGAAGCTGGACGAAGAAGTGGCTCGCCTGCACCTGGAGCAGATCGGCGTGAAGCTCACCAAGCTGACCCCGGACCAGGCTGCGTACATCGGCGTGCCGGTGGATGGTCCGTACAAGCCGGATCATTACCGTTATTGATCGTTGCCTTCGGGTAGATCGAAAAGGGGCCGCCGCAAGGCGGCCCCTTTTTTTGGGCGGTGAGGCGAAMGGCGTCGCGCACAGGGTGCGCTCCCACAGTTGGGCGTGCGACAAACCTGTGGGAGCGCACCCTGTGCG
>NZ_JBFTRY010000232.1:0-4858 GCF_056399745.1 Dyella sp. 01N36 | reverse complement strand
AGTTCAAGGTGGTCAATGACACCTGCAGTCATGCGGCGGGCGATGAATTGCTGCGCCAGATCGGCGCGCTATTCATCGGCCACGTGCGCGCCACCGATGCCGTGGCGCGACTGGGCGGCGACGAGTTCGTGGTGCTGCTGGAAGACTGCGATGCGGACGCCGCATTGAACATGGCGGAGAGCCTGCGGGTGGCGATCGGCGATCTGCATTTCGCGTTCGGTGAGCGCAGTTTCGCCACCACCGCGAGCATCGGCCTGGTCAGCCTGAGCGCCGACCAGGGCCTGCCCCGCGAAGACATCCTCGGCGCAGCCGATGCCGCCTGCCATCTGGCCAAGGAGAAAGGCCGCAACCGCGTGCAGACCTATCATCTGGACGACGACGAAGTTGCCGTGCGCCAGACCGAGATGTGCTGGGTGAGCCGCATCCAGGCCGCGTTGGCGAGTCACCGCTTTCGACTCTACGCACAGGACATCGTCGACCTGCGTCGCCATAGCCCGCATCGCCACGTGGAACTGCTGCTGCGCATGGTGGGCGAAGACGGCCAGCTGATCCCGCCGCGCGCCTTCATTCCCGCGGCCGAGCGCTACGGCCTGATGCCGTCCATCGATCGCTGGGTCGTGCAGTCGGCATTTGCCGCGCTACGCGATGCCACGGATCGCGGACTGCCCGATATTCCATCGCAATGCGCCATCAATCTTTCGGGCACCTCGCTGTGCGAGGACGGCTTTGCCGTGTTCCTGCGCCAGCAATTCATCGCCTTCGATATTGCACCCTCGTCGATCTGTTTCGAGATCACCGAAACGGCCGCCATTTCGAGTTTGTCGCGCGCCACCGCCTTCATCCACGAGATGCGGGCGCTGGGCTGCTACTTCTCGCTCGATGATTTTGGCGCCGGCATGTCCTCGTTCACCTATCTCAAGCATCTCCCCGTCGACTTCGTGAAGATCGAGGGCAGCTTTGTCAAAGACATGATCGACGACCCGATCGACCACGCGATGGTCGAGGCGATCAACAATATCGGTCATGTCACCGGCAAGCAGACGATTGCCGAATGCGTCGGCACGCCGGAACTGCTCGCGGCCGTGCACCGGCTCGGCATCGATTTTGCGCAGGGCTTCGTGCTGTCCGTGCCGCGCCCGTTTCTGCAGGAGAGCGAAGTCGCGCCAACCGCGTTCAACGCATGAGCGATCAGCGCGTGCGGAAGCCTTCGATGTCCAGTTCCTCGCAGGCTTCGCGAATGACTTCGTCGACCTGCGCACTGGACGGGCCTTGCCACAGCCATCGCTCCAGTTTTTCGATGCACGGTGGCGCGCCGATGGCGACCACTTCGACGCGCCCGTCCTCCAGATTCCTGGCGTAGCCGGACAAGCCGAGCGCCATCGCCTGTTCGCGGGTGCTGGCGCGATAGAACACGCCCTGCACCCGACCTTTGACGAAGAAGCGCACGGCCGCCATGGTCATTTACCCAGGTTGATGGCCTGGCCCAGCGAGGCTTCGTTGACGGTGCCGACGAAACGCTTGGCGACCTTGCCGTCCGGACCGATCAGCCACGTCGTGGGCAGGCCGCGCGGCTCATCGAAATCCTTCAGCGGCTTGTCCATGGTGACCTGGGCCACCGGGTAGCTCACCGGATGCTTGGCGATGAACGCCTTGATGTCGGCCGGGTCGCTATCGTCGTACGCCAGGCCAATGGCGCTGACCTTGTCCTTGTGCACGCTGACGAACTTGGAAATGTCCGGCATCTCCTTGATGCACGGCACGCACCAGGTGGCCCAGTAATTGACGATCACCCACTTGCCGCGCTGCGAGGCCAGGTCGTACGGCTTGCCGTCGAGCGTGGTCAGCTTGATCGAGGGCTGCTCGGGCATGGCGGCATGCGCCGCCCCCGCCATGGCCAGCAGGCCACCCATGACGGCGAGCGTTTTCAACAACTTCATCGCGATGTGTCCTTGGATAAATTCGAGGCCGTCTGGCCCAGCGGATAAGCATGGTGCAATGAGGTGTGCAGCACGCCTTCCAGCGATTGCGCCGCCTCATCGAGTAACGCTAGTAAGTGCGCGGGCAGGCGCAAATCGTTCACGCTCGCTTCCTGGGCCGGATGCAATGGCACGCGGTAGCTGCAATGAGCATATACGCGCATCAGGTCAGTGCTGTCGAGACTGTGCGTGAGCAGCCAGCCGGCGCCCACTTCGCCCTGGATCAGTTTCGCGCGCTGCAGGTCGCCGAAATAATTCACGATGGACGAGCGATGCAGCCGCGGCTCACAGGCGCGCACCGTATCGGGATTGATCTTGCGCCCTTCCCGCTGCGCCTCGATGAAATGTCCCAGCACCACCAGCAGGCCCAGGAAGGCTGCTTGTTCGGGAAGAAATTGCGAAGGCGGCAGATAATCGAAAGCAGACACGGCCGCCGCAATCGACGCGCAAAGGATCACGATCACCCACGAGAGGTAGATCCACAGCAGGAAGATCGGCAGCGCCGCCAGTACGCCATACACCTGTTGATAGGTGTGCGCGTGATGGATGAAGCGCGCGAAACCCCAGCGCGCCAGTTCGAACAAGATCGCGCCCATCAGGGCGCCAATGGCTGCATTGCGCCAATGCACGCGGCGGTTGGGCACCACCATGTAGATCAACATCAGGGTGAGGAAGGTGACCACGAAGGGCAACACCGCCACCACGCGTACCTTCAGGTTGAGCGTGTTCGCGGCATCGCTGAGCATCGGCAACGCGGTAGCAAACGACGCCACCGCAATGCCGCCGACGATCAGGATCGGGCCCAGTGTCAGTGCGGCCCAGTAGAGCAGCAGGCGCGATACCCAGCCGCGTTGCCGCTGCACGCGCCAGATGCGGTTCATGCGGTCTTCGACGCTGACCATCATCGACAACGCACTGAAGAACATCACCAGCACGCTGATGCCAGTGAGCTGGCTGGCGTTGTTRGCGAAACCGTCCAGGTATTCCTGTACGCGTACGCCGGCGGCCGGCATGAAATTGTCGAAGGCGAAACTGATCAGCGTGCTGCGTGCGTCGGCAAAAGCGGGAAAGGCCGCAAAGATCGCCAGCGATGCCACGATCAAGGGCACCAGCGATACCAGGGTGGTGTAGGACAGTGCGCCGGCGGTCTCGAAGCACTTGTCGTCGATGAACCGCTGCCACAGGAACCGGCTGAAGCTCCGCAAGCGGTCGCGATCGAAACGCAAGGCCATGGTGACTCCTTTCAACGTCGAACGCCCTATGGTGGCGCGATCGCTCATGCAGGTGCGTGAACAAGGCGGCAACAGGGGCTTGAACGCCCGTTACACTAACCGATCGAGACACTCACGCCCAACGCCATGAGCCAAGACATCCTGGTCCTCTACTACAGCCGCTCCGGCCACACCGCCCAGCTCGCGCGACTGATCGCGCGTGGCGTGGAGGAGATTCCCGGCATGCGCGCCCGGCTACGCCAGGTGCCGCCGGTGGCGCCTGTTACCGAACTGGCGCAGCCGCCGGAGCCGGAGGAAGGCGCACCGTACGTGACCCGCGACGACCTGGCCGAATGCGCCGGCCTKGCGCTGGGMAGCCCGACCCGCTTCGGCAAYATGGCCGCRCCGMTGAAGTACTTCCTCGACTCCACCGGCGCGGAATGGGCCAGCGGCGTGCTCGCCGGCAAGCCCGCCGCCGTCTTCACCGCGACCAGCACCATGCATGGCGGCCAGGAATCCACCTTGCTCAGCATGGCCCTGCCCCTGCTCCACCACGGCATGCTGCTGGTGGGCCTGCCGTACACCGAGCCCGCACTCACCTCCACCCAGAGCGGCGGTACGCCCTACGGTGCGAGCCACGTGTCCGGCGCCAAGGGCGACAACGCCATCAGCGAACACGAACGCGAACTCGCCCGCGCACTGGGACGCCGCCTGGCGGATGTGGCGCGGCGCCTGGGCTCGGCTGCATGACGACGCCGCTGACTGCCAACTATCGCGTGGGTCTGGTCGCCTGGGCTGCGCTCACGCTGCTCCAGTTGGTGTGGCATGGCTGGCTGTTTCCGGCGCAGAGCATGCCGCCGATGCTGGTGCTCGCCATCACGGTGATCCCCTTGCTGCTGCCGCTGCTCGCTGTTGGCGACGTGCGTCGTGCCTTGCTGTGGGTCGGGATTCTCAGCCTGTTCTATTTCTGCCATGGCGTGAGTGAGGCCTGGAGTGCGCCTGGGGAGCGTTGGCTGGGATGGCTGGAGATCGTGTTTACGTTGACGTTGATTGGGGTGTTGGGGGCGGGGGTGAAGAGGCGGCGGTCGGCGTAAGGACGCGCGCCTTGTCTTCCGTTTGAGCCTGCCTCTTCTTGGCTTGTCGTCCCGCCGGACGCCGGAGGCACCTTTCCACAGCCGAATGGCTGGTCACCCCGATTCGCCAGTCTCCGCTTGGCGCGGCTGCGCGATCTGGCTCGCCTGCCGCGGGCGTTCGTGCCGCTGCCGCCGCTCGAGTTACTTTTCTTTGCTTGCCTACGCATGCGCAGGAGCGCGTGCGAACGGCGAAGCCGGCCCCAAGGGCGGCGGGCAGGATGCCAGGAGTGAAGAAAAGTAGGCAAAAGAAACGGCACCCCGGATGGCACGCCTTCCGGACCTGTGGCCCTCCATGTGCGCGGTCGGGTTGCGCGGCATTGCCGGGCGTGTTTTTTTGTAGGAGCGCACTTGTGCGCGACCAGCCKACGGAGCGGTACATCCAGGTGGTGCGGTCGCGCACAAGTGCGCTCCTACAAGGGGGACGCAGGTYCGTGGATRGCGRATCAATCTTGCCGGTCGGCTCTTCTGTGGGAGCGCACCCTGTGCGCGACAAMCCTACGGAGCGGTACACCGCAGCGTGGCTGTCGCGCACAGGGTG
>NZ_JBFTRY010000231.1:0-4878 GCF_056399745.1 Dyella sp. 01N36 | reverse complement strand
ATGCAACGACGACCGGCTTCGATCTGACGAGCGGTCAGGGCGCCAAAGGTGGTTGCCTTCAGACCGAACTCGCCAAAACTGACGAGGTTCGAGGAGAAAGCCAGACCATCGTTACGGCCCTTGAACTGCTTACGGTATTTGGTTCGCTTAGGTTGCAGCATGGCAACTCTCCTTACTTCGCCGTCCGCTCGCGACGGCCTTCACCGCCCTCGCGACGCCCTTCACGACGACCCTCACCACCCTCACGGCGCGGCTGGGACTGCTCTTCCTTCGACTCCTGGCCGGCTGCTGCAAGGTCGAAGATTTCGCCCTTGTAGATCCACACCTTGATGCCGATGACGCCGTAGGTCGTATGAGCCTCGGCGGTGCCGTAGTCGATGTCGGCGCGCAGCGTATGCAGCGGCACGCGACCTTCGCGGCTCCATTCGGAACGAGCAATCTCAGCGCCGTTCAAACGGCCAGAGACATTGATCTTGATACCCAGTGCGCCCAGGCGCATCGCGTTGCCGACCGAGCGCTTCATGGCGCGGCGGAACATGATGCGACGCTCCAGCTGCTGCGCGATCGACTCGGCAACCAGCTGTGCGTCCAGCTCAGGCTTACGGACTTCACTGACGTTGATGTGCGCCGGAACGCCCATCAGGTCACTGACTTCCTTGCGCAGCTTCTCGATATCCTCGCCCTTCTTGCCGATCACCACGCCCGGACGGGCGGTGTGAATCGTCACGCGTGCGGTCTTGGCCGGACGCTCGATGAGGATCTTGGAGATGCCGGCCTGGGCCAGCTTCTTGCGCAGCATCTCGCGGACCTTGAGGTCAGCAGCGAGGTACTGGGCGTATTCGCCCTTATTGGCGTACCACTTCGAGTTCCAGTCCTTGGCAATGCCGAGGCGGATACCGGTGGGATGAACTTTATGACCCATCGTCTACGTCCTCTTTAGTTGCCAACGACCACAGTGATGTGGCTCGTGCGCTTCAGGATGCGGGAACCGCGACCCTTGGCGCGGGCGTACATGCGCTTCATCGCCGGACCTTCGTCGACGAAGATGCGCGCGACCTTCAGGTCGTCGACGTCGGCGCCGAGATTGTTCTCAGCGTTGGCGACAGCCGACAACAGCACCTTGCGAACAAGGGCTGCGGCCTTCTTGTTGGTGAACTGGAGCACGTCGCTGGCTCGGCCCACGGGCATGCCGCGGACCAGGTCAGCCACCAGGCGTGCCTTCTGCGCCGAAATGCGGGCGCTGCGCAGGATCGCTTTGGCTTCAGTGCTCATCACTTGCCCTTCTTGTCGCCGCCATGGCCCTTGAACGTACGGGTCGTCGCGAACTCGCCGAGCTTGTGCCCGACCATGTTCTCGTTGACCAGCACAGGGACATGCTGACGGCCGTTGTGGATGGCGATGGTCAGGCCGACCATTTCCGGCAGGATCATCGAGCGGCGCGACCAGGTCTTGATCGGACGCTTGTTATTGGCGGAAACGGCGGCTTCCACCTTCTTTACGAGGTGCAGGTCGACAAACGGACCTTTCTTTAGAGAGCGCGGCATGATCGTTTCCTATTACTTGCGACGACGCACGATGAACTGCTGGGTGCGCTTGTTCGAGCGCGTCTTGTAGCCCTTGGCCGGCGTACCCCACGGAGAAACCGGGTGACGACCGCCAGAGGTCTTGCCCTCACCACCGCCATGCGGATGGTCGACCGGGTTCATCACCACACCGCGAACGGTGGGACGAATACCCAACCAGCGCTTGGCGCCGGCCTTGCCGAGCTTCTTCAGGCTGTGCTCGCCGTTGCCCACTTCACCGATGGTGGCGCGGCAATCGACCGGCACGCGGCGCATTTCGCCGGAGCGCAGACGCAGCGTGGCGTAACCCGATTCGCGAGCCACCAGCTGGACCGAAGCGCCGGCGGAACGCGCAATCTGCGCACCCTTGCCCGGACGCATCTCGATGCAGTGGATGGTCGAACCCACCGGAATGGCGCGCAGCGGCAGGCTGTTGCCGGCCTTGATCGGCGCATCGCTGCCCGACACCAGGCGATCGCCTGCCTGCACGCCCTTGGGCGCGATGATGTAACGACGCTCACCGTCGGCATAGCACAGCAGTGCGATATGCGCGGTACGGTTCGGATCGTATTCAATGCGCTCGACCTTGGCGGCAATGCCTTCCTTGTCGCGCTTGAAGTCGATGATGCGGTAACGCTGCTTGTGACCGCCGCCCTGGTGGCGAACGGTGATGCGACCGTAGTTATTGCGACCGCCGTTCTTGGTCTTCGCCTCGGTCAACGCCGCGTACGGCGCGCCCTTGTGAAGGCCCTCGGTGCGAACGCTGACTGCGTCGCGACGACCGGGGGAGGTCGGCTTGTGAGTGATCAGTGCCATCTCAATTCAACTCCTGGCTCAGGCTTTGGCCGACACGTCGATGGTCTGGCCATCGGCGAGGCGGACATAGGCCTTACGCTTGCCCTGGCGATTGCCAGTGCGGAAACGGAAGGACTTGACCTTGCCCTTGGCATTGACGAGGTTCACCTGCTCGACCTTGACGTCGAACATCTGTTCCACCGCTGCGCGGACATCGGCCTTGGTTGCTTCGGGAGCAACCACGAATACGTACTGGTTCTTCTCGGCCAGGCGTGCAGCCTTTTCCGAGATGTGCGGCGCACGCAGCGTATTCAGAATGCGTTCGTTGCTCATGCCAGCCACTCCTCGATCTTCTTCACCGCATCGACGGTCATGACGATGTGGTCCGAACCGACCAGGCTGACCGGGTTCAGAGCCAGCACGTCCACGACGTGGATGTACGGGATGTTGCGCGCGGCCAGGAAGGTGGCTTCGTTGGCGTCTTCCGACACCAGCAGCACGCGACCCGAGACCTGCAGTTCAGCCAGCTTGGCAACCATCGCCTTGGTCTTGGGGGTATCGATGCCGAAGCTCTCGACCACCTTCAGACGGTCCTGACGGATCAGCTCAGCAAGGATCGAACGGATGGCAACGCGATACGACTTGCGGTTGACCTTCTGCTCGTAGCTGCGCGGCTTGGCAGCGAACGTGCGGCCACCACCGACAAAGATCGGTGCACGGTAGTCACCGTGACGGGCGCCGCCGCCCTTCTGCTTCTTGAACTTCTTGGTGGTGCCGGACATCTCGCCGCGCGACAGCTGCGACTGGGTACCGGCACGGCCGCCCGCCTGATAGGCGATGACGACCTGGTGGATCAGGGCCTGCTTGAGCTCACCGCCGAACACTTCGTCCGACACGTTGAGCGGCTTGGCGCCAATAACATTGAGTTCCATGGCGTCTCTCCTCAGCCCTTGGTCGTCGGACGGATGACGACGTCGCCGCCGGTAGCACCCGGCACCGCGCCCTTCACCGCGATCAGATGACGCTCGGCGTCGACCTTGACCACTTCCAGGCCCTGCTGCGTGCGGTTGACCGCACCCATGTGGCCCGACATCTTCTTGCCCGGGAACACGCGACCCGGGGTCTGACGCTGACCGATAGAACCCGGCGCACGATGCGACAGCGAGTTACCGTGGGTCGCGTCACCCATGGTGAAGTTCCAACGCTTGATGGTGCCCTGGAAGCCCTTGCCCTTCGACACGCCGGCAACGTCAACGATCTGACCTGCCTGGAACACGTCGTCGGCCTTGATCTCGGCGCCCACGCTGTACTTGCCGAGGTCGTCGGCAGACACGCGGAACTCCCAAAGACCACGACCCGGCTCAACCTTGGCCTTCGCGTAGTGACCCTTCAGCGGCTGCGTCAGCAGGCTGGCGCGCTTGACGCCGGCTGCGACCTGCACAGCGCTGTAACCATCATTTTCTTCCGTCTTCAGCTGCGTGACGCGATTCGGGGTGGCCTCAATGAGGGTCACCGGAATCGAACGGCCATCTTCAGTGAAGAGTCGGCTCATGCCGCACTTGCGGCCAACTAGTCCGATACTCATCTTCGTATCCTGTCTCTCGCTCAACCAAGCTTGATCTGAACGTCCACGCCAGCGGCGAGGTCCAGCTTCATGAGCGCGTCCACGGTTTTGTCGTTGGGGTCGACGATGTCAAGCACGCGCTTGTGGGTACGGGTTTCGTACTGGTCGCGGGCATCTTTGTCGACGTGCGGCGACACCAGAATGGTGTAACGCTCGATCTTGGTCGGGAGCGGAATCGGGCCGAGCACCGTTGCGCCAGTGCGCTTGGCAGTCTCGACGATCTCGCTGGCCGAGCGATCGATCAGACGGTGATCGTACGCCTTGAGCCGAATGCGAATCTTTTGGTTCGCCATAAACCGTGTCCTGTTATCGAAAGAACAATTCTTGTGATTCGAGTGAGCTTCTCGCCCACCCGCACAACCCTTTACTGCCAACAACCAGTCGTTTCTTGGGTGGCTGACGCCACACCTCAAACCGACCTTAAAAGACTAGGCAGGCCCAAAACGGGCCCGCCTAGACGGAAAAGTATAAAACGCGCGAAATGGCCAGGTCAACAAAGCGTCATGCTTCGTCGTCCGAGCCCTCTCTTGCGTATTGGCCATCCAGGCCAGCGAACTCGAAGCACTTCCTGTGCCTCATTTCGCTGTAAGGTCGCCCGAACCTAGGTCCGGCGACAGGCAAGACGGCGACTATAGCTGACTATTCGGCGGAAGAAAAGCCCTAAGCGGTTCTTTTTGCATGATTCGTTGGTTTTCTTGCTCGTCATCCTGGCGCAGGCCGGGATCCAGTGGCGACCAAATGCGGTGTTCGCGAACGAGCCAACAAAGCATCCACCCCTATCGCGACCATCAAACCATGCTGCTACTGGATGACCAGCCATTCGGCTGTTGAAGAACGCCTCCGGCCTGCGCCGGAATGACGAGCAAGGGGCGCAATCCGTACAAGTCACATAAAAAA